>JAFAGX010000635.1 GCA_019237515.1 Acidobacteriaceae bacterium | reverse complement strand
GAGCCGGCGCACTTCCGCCTCTACGTGGAAGGCGAGATGGTGCGCGGCTGCGAATATCGCGGCTTCATGGTCCATCGTGGGATCGAGAAGCTCGCCGAGTCAGTGATGAGCTACAACGACATTCCCGTGCTGGCCGAGCGCATCTGCGGCATCTGCGGCTGCGTGCACAACGTCGCGTACGTGCAATCGGTCGAAGAAGCTGCTGGGCTGAAGCCGCCCCCTCGGGCCGAGTACATCCGCACCATCATGCTCGAGCTTGAGCGTCTGCACAGCCACTTGCTTTGGGTCGGATTGGCCGGGCACATCGTTGGATTCGACACATTATTCATGCAGAGCTTCCGCATTCGCGAGCCGATCATGCGCATTGCGGAAAAAATTAGCGGCAACCGGAAGACATACGCACTTTGCGTTGTCGGTGGCGTGCGCTGGAATATCACGCCCGAAATCAAAATCGAATTGCGCCAAATGCTCGACACACTCGAATCCGAGTGGCAGGGGCTCGTGGCTCCCGTAATGCACGACAAAAATGTGCAAAAACGGACCCGCGGCGTTGGCGTTGCCGCCGCGACTTTAGTCAAACAAGCCGGCCTGCTCGGCCCGGTAGCGCGCGCCGCCGGCGTGGACATCGATTGTCGCCGCGACCATCCTTATGCGGCCTATGATCGCGTCGAATTCAATGTGATCACCGAACGCGATGGCGATGTCTGGGCCCGCATCGTCGTGCGCGCGAAAGAAGTGTTTGAATCCATCCGCATCATTCGCCAATGCCTGGAAAAGATGGAAGACGGTCCGCTGCAACTGGAGATCAAAGAAGAATTACCCATCGGCCGCATCGGCCTCTCATCTGTGGAGGCGCCCAGAGGTGAAAGCCATCACTTTGTAATCACCGGCGAAAACAACCGGCCTCGGCGGTGGCGAGTGCGCGCCCCCACGTATCAAAATTTGCAGGGTGTTCCGGCAATGATCAAAGACCAGCAGATTGCAGATATGACAATTTCTTTGGGTAGCATCGATCCTTGTTTCTCCTGCACCGACAGGCTGGAAACTATTGACCTACGCTCCGGTTCGGTGAAGGTATGGTCGCAGAAAGAGCTGCTCAACTTAACGCGGACGAAGAAAGCGTAAGCGATGCATGTGATCTGGACAATTCTCGCGGCACTGGCGAATATTGCGGTGGTTTTGCTTGTCGCTCCATTGGCACAGGGCATCTTGCGCAAGATCACTGCACGCATTCAATCCAGGCAAGGACCTCCTGTCCTTCAGCCCTACTTCGATCTTCTGAAGTTACTCGGCAAAGAGGACATCGAATCTGGCGAGTATCCGACGATGCAGCGTTTCACCGCTTATGTAGCATTTGCCGTGGTGCTGTCTATCGGCTGCTTTGTTCCTATGGGCTTTGCCGTCCCGCTGCGCAATGCTGGCGATGTGATCTTGCTCATTTATTTGCTGACTTTAAGTGGAATCTGTACGTTGCTGGCCGGCTTGGCGGCTGGTTCAACTTATTCTTTGCTTGGCATCAGCCGCGAAATGATGACCATGATAACGCTCGAACCTCTGTTCTTGGTCGCTCTAGTCGTGGGGGCGGTGCACGCCAAGTCCTTTTCCCTGGACAGCGTCCTCGGCGGGTCCGCTTACGCGACCGCCGAAATTCCTCTTTCTGGCGTGCTCATGCTTGCGGTCATGTTGCTGTCGTTTCAGGCGTTTGTGCAACGAGTACCGTTTGATATTTCGGAAGCCGAAACCGAACTCATGGAAGGCCCTTTGATGGAGTACTCCGGTCCCAAGCTGGCACTATTCAAGTACGCGCAAATGGCCAAGCTCATTATCTACAGCGCATTGTTTATAGCGCTTTTTGTTCCCTGGGGATCCACCCTCCTGGCACCAATTGCGTGGCTACTATTTTGGGCGAAAGTGTTCGTCTTACTTTTGCTGGTGACAGTGGTAGCGGCAACGCATGCGCGATATCGCATCGATCAGGCGATCCGATTGTTCACTGGCCTTATCTGCGTGTCATTTGTGGCATTAATTTTGGCAAGTTATGGGTATTAAAGGAGATCACGTAAGGACGGCGGGTGCCCCACCCTTTGCGGTTTTCCAAGGGTGGGCAAAATTGGACGCAAAATGTCATTGCTGAGTAAATTCGAGGAAGCGTTGCTTTGCCTCAAAGCCGGGAGAGTCACACTGCCCTATCCCGCCCAGCCGCAGATCGCGCCCGAGCAATTCCGCGGGCGGCCAATCTTCGATGCCGCCAAGTGCATTGGCTGCGCGGGTTGCGCAAACAACTGCCCGGCAAGGGAAATTCTCATCATCGACGTCTCGCAGGAGATTCGCGTTCTTCAATATCTTGGCCGCCGCTGCACCTATTGCGGGCGATGCGCCGAGGTCTGTCCGGAAAAAGCCATCACCATGAGCCGCGATTTCGAGAACGCCACAAACAAGATTGGCGATCTTGGCCAACGCCTCGAACTCTTCATGAGCACGTGCCAGCGTTGCGGACGCTGCTTCAAAGCTCCATCCGCATTGGAAGAACTGAAAATGAAAGGTTACCGGTTCGACGATTTGCCTAACGAGCGCTGGGTTTTTCGTTCACAATCCCGATTGGAAGGCGATCCGGTCGTCGACGACGTGGAGATCGAATTGGACTGAGTATGCTGAAGAACTTATGCCAGAAGATGTTCGGCCGCTCGCTGTGGGTCTACCACGCGAATAGCGGCGGCTGTAACGGATGCGACATTGAAGTTCTCAACGCCCTAACGCCTTACTATGACGCCGAGCGCTTCGGCATCAAGCTGGTCGGTTCACCTCGACATGCGGATGTCATGCTCTGCCAGGGACCTGCGATGCGCTCCACCGCCCAGTCGGTCAAGCGCGCCTACGATGCCATGCCTGCGCCGAAACTTGTGTTCGCGATTGGCTCATGCGCCTGCGGCGGCGGAGTCTGGTTCGACAGCTACTCCGTGATTGGACCGATCGAGAAAATCATTCCCGTAAGTTATTACATTCCCGGCTGCCCCCCACGGCCAGAAGCCATCATCTATGGCGTCGCGGTGGCGCTCGGCTTGGTTGACAAGAAAGTCGTACCGGTTGAGTTCAAAGAAACCGAGCTGCCGATCCCCCGATATCACCCTGACGACCTTCGTGGCACAGGCGAGGTCGTCCTGTACGAGAAAGCCGAAAAGATCTAGTCGCTGTCGCAACTTGCAGACAAAACATGGTCAGCTGTCACAGACGGTCGATTACCAGCCGCGCCACAATTCGGTCGTGGATCCCGAATCGCTGGTTCGCTACCTGCAAGACTTCCTCGCCAGTGCCCGGGATGCGGTCATTATTGAAGATGGAGCTTCGATCTTCGATCTCACGCAATCCAGGTATTCAATCTCGGGTGAATACAACAAATGCCTGCTGCACATCTGGTCAGCCGAGCGCAATATCGTCCGGCGGGTTCTTGAAGCTGAGATCAAGAATGAGGCGCTACGCCTATCGGTACAGAGGCTCGGACAATCCAAACCCACGAAGCTGGAAATCTGCCGCGAGCGAGACCGCCGTACTCCGAATGCCAAGCGCGCTGCCCGACTTGCGTACCAGAGAATGCTTCAGCGTGTGCTTGCGCGTAAATTTCCCGCCTGCAAAGCCGCGCCACTCAGCTCAACAATGGACCTGGAGCGCTCGCTTGGTCCGGTCTATGCCCGCGGACTCTTGCGGCAGGGCCAATCTGGTTTTGCCGTTCTCGGCGTCAATGCCGAGGAGACCCAAGCATCTGTCGATGCTGCACTAACATTCGGGATCCTATGGCTCGACATCTGTCGACAACGCCACGCGGGAAGTCTCGTCATTGAAGGCCTGAAGCTGTTCCTACCCAGTAGAAGGTCTTCACTCACTCGCGAACGAATGGCTCATCTGAATGCTGACGCTGCTAAATGGCAACTCTTCGAGATCGAAGAACGCAGCGCTGATATCCGAGATGTAGACCTTTCTGACCGTGGGAATATCGAAACCCGCCTTGCACACCCCAGTGATGAATCAGCCGTCCGGGAACGCTTCGCAGAACCCATTGCTCAAATCCGGCAGCTCATGAGCGAAACTGATATAGCAATTTTGTCTTCAGCCGAAATTGCGTTCCGCTGCTACGGCCTCGAGTTTGCCCGCGCTCGCATCGCCTGTGACGCTGCCTCACTTCAAAGCACAATCGAAATCATCTTTGGACTCGGATCCGAAGAAGTTGTCCTCAGCGAAGCCAATGGCACACGTTTCACGGACCTGGTAAGGAGCATTGGCGAAGTTCGCCATGCGCAAGGGCCACATGACCATCCATTATTTCGCTTACATCCCGAACGCTGGCTGGAATCACTTGTGGTGAAAAATGTCAGCTGTCTCGACGAGCGGCTCGATGCCACCCGCGTTTATTCTCAGGTCCCAGCATTCTCGGCGTCAGACCGCGCCATGATCGATGTCCTTTGTGGAACTCGCGACGGCCGACTCGCGGTGCTCGAGCCAAAAGCCGATGAGGACATTCACCTGCCCTTGCAGGGGGTGGATTACTGGTCTCGCGTAGTTTGGCACCATGCGCGGGGCGAGTTTGCGCGATTCGGTTACTTCCCCGAGCGAGAATTAAGCCCCCAGCAGCCTCTTCTCTTTCTTGTCGCGCCAGCTCTGCACATCCATCCTGCAACCGATACACTGCTGCGCTACATTTCACCGCAGATTACATGGGAGCTGTTGGCGGTTGATGAGCACTGGCGCGAAGCCATCCGCGTCGTCTTTCGAAAGCATAACTTGCCGCGAACAATATACGATTCACCTCATCAGCGCGAGGCTGTGGCTGCGAGAACGGCCTAAGGAGTCCGCCGCCAACCCGACCGGTTTCTAGTTTTCATTCCACGCCCCCAACAACCGCTTCACGTCCACAATCTGTCCCAAGTGGTATGCATTGTGATCGGCAACCAGTAGCGCCTCGCGCAAGATCGTCTGCCCATCACCCCATGGAATCTTGGCAAATAAATCCGTCTTCGGGTTCTTTACCAGATCTTCCATTTCTTTCAAATTTTCCCGGAACTGCTTGACGCTGGCGTTCCACCGCGCAGCGCTCGGCGGATCGTCGGTTGCCGGCCAGTATCCGTCCGGCCACTTTGGAGACTTATGTTTTCCGTCGCGGCTGAACTCCAGAATGTCCGATTGTGCAATGCGCATATGCTCGAGCAGCATCCACGCGGAGTGTGGCAGGTTGGACGCCTTCTGCCCGCGCAGATTCGCCGGAAAATCCTTGATCACATCTTCAAATTTTACGTGTGCGTTTCCACCCCCAAGCAGGTCAACCAAATGCTGGCGCAAACTCTTGTCAATGTCCATGTCACTCCTCTTAAACGAATGTCATTCTGAGCGAAGCGAAGGATCTAGGGATTTAGGCTCTTCCTCCTCCACTTTCTCTCCTCGATAGACGCGCGCAATGCCTCTTACGATTCGGCGCATTGGCAATACGCCCTTTTCATCCGCGAAGAAGATCTCTCCAGATCGGCTACCGCGGTAATACCATCGCCGCAGAATCGCGAGATGTTCCACAGTTTCCAAAGCCGTGTTTGCATCCGAACTAGCAAGGCTATTAATCGCTTCGCCCAACCGGGCTTCCATTGATTGCGATTTGGTATGCTCTGCAGCCTGAATAGCAAAAACCAGAGGACCAAAGATGCGGGCAGCTGCAACACGAAAAAGATTCACAGATTCGGCCACGGCGCTCCGCTGCACGATGATTCCCGTCAGAGCGTCGATGCGATGCACGATTTCCGGCACCTGCGCGAGTACTGGCTTCAGTTTATCCAGCCGCGTATGCAACCCAGACGCATTTTCGAAATCCAGATTCGCGGAAGCAGTGTCCCGCTCACTTGAAATCTGCCGTACCAGCGATTCGCCGCCACTCTCGAGAAATGCCTGCACTCGGGACACTTCAGCCTGATATTCCTCATCGCTGCAGCCCTTGAAGCAAGGGGCCAGGCACATCTTCATCTCCGAATAGACGCAGCCGGGAAACTTGGGATCGGGATGCAAGTCCTCCACGCAGCGGCGCATTTTGAAGAAATCCAGCGAGTCATTGGCGAATTTTTCCGCAGCCACGCGGGAGAAAAAAGGACCGTAGTAAGCATTACCGCCATTCAAGCGGCCCAGCCGAGTAGTGATTGACGCCCTCGGATATTCATTTTCCAAATGCAGCTTGATTAAAGGAGCGAAACGGAGTCTCAAGCGATTGCTGTAGGTCTTGGGGAAGGTGGCGCGCAGAAGCTTGTAAAGCAGGAATCCGGATTCGAAATCAGAACCGGTGGGAAAATATTCAATAAACCGTACCCGATCACGCAGGCTCAGCTTCCTGTTGTGTTCGGATGGCATGCCGAGCAATCTCTGCAATCGCCGTCTTAAATTTGCAGTTTTACTGACGTACGGCTCAGCTTGTGGATCAGCGCTTCTCAGGAGAAAAACCGCGGGCGCCGCCGGAATCGATGCGAAGATCTCTGCATCGCGATCCGATGCGAACTCCAGCCGATGGGGCAGCACTCGTTTATTTTAGGTGTTTTAACGCCGCCATAAATGAGCTAACGAAATGTTGCCGAGCGGAACTTCTGCCGATAATCCTTTCCATTCACAACCACCAACCGACACATCTCAAAAAGGCGTGACCGCATTCGTTCGCCAATTCGGTCGCCCAAGGTTTCTTCTCTCGTCGCGCGCCGAGGCCCGGACACTCCCTCCGTCGCGGCACTGGGGCCGTCAAGGAAATTGCTGGTGATCAGGGTGGTTCGCTTCTCGTTATATCGGGTGTTCAAAATAATGCTGACTGTATCCCAAACCCATTCCGAAGGTTTAACGGCACCCAAGTCATCGAGCAACACGACTTCTGTCTCAAATACCGGACGGAGCAACTCCAATTCTGTTGCCTGAACGGATGGGTTATACGAGTTTTGGATTTCTTTCAGCAGCTCCCGGTAATCGCAAAATAAGCAACGA
>JAFAGX010000485.1 GCA_019237515.1 Acidobacteriaceae bacterium | reverse complement strand
ACAGTTATCTGCTCTCTCTTCAGTTGTTGTGCTTTTTCTCAGTCCGCGAAGAAGCCACTTACCATTGAGGCGATTTTTGCGGAAGGGGGGATTGCGGGTCGCGGCCCCGAAACCATCAAGTGGAGTCCCGACAGCACAAAGTTTTCTTTCATCCAACGCGATGATTCCGGGGAGCATGGGCAATTGTGGTATGTGGACGCGAAGACCGGCGAAAAGAAAGTGCTGGTAAGCGAAGTCAAGCTGGCTGCGCTTGCACCGTCGGCGAACCAAATTAAAGACGAGCGCGAAAAAGAGCGAGTCACCCGTTACCATGCGGCTGCGTACGAATGGGCGCCGGACTCCAAACATCTGCTTTTCGATTCCCAGGGCCAGCTCTGGCTTTACACGATTGAAAACGGCACGGCAGTGCAAATCACTTCCGCCCCCGAAGCCAGCCGGGATCCGAAATTCTCGCCCGATGGAAACAAAGTTTCCTATCTGCGTGAGCACAACTTGCACGTTCGTCCGGTGGATGGCGGGCAGGAAAAACAGCTCACTAAGCCAACTGGCGATAAGGAAAAAGATGCCAATCTGCTGAACGGCGAAGTTGATTGGGTTTACTCCGAGGAACTGGATGTCCGCAGCAACTATTTCTGGTCGCCCAATGGCAAGGAAATCGTATATCTGCAGATGGACGAGACCGGCGTTCCTTCATACCCGATTGTGAATTGGCTGCCGTTGCAGCCGAATCTCGACATGGAAAAGTATCCGAAAGCCGGGGACCTCAACCCCGTGGTGCGCCTCGGGGTTGTGAGCTCGGATGGAGGAAAAACCAAATGGATCACGCTCACCGAGAATCAGGACACCTACGCTCCTCGATTCGGATGGGTCCGTGATGGACTGCTCTGGGCCGAAGTCTTGAATCGCGGGCAAGACACCATGGACTTGTACTTTGCCGATGCGCATTCGGGGCGTACTCGCAAAGTGCTCACGGAAGCGGCTCCCGATGGCTGGATCAATGTAAACAATGATTTCAAAGTGCTGAACTCCGGCGACCGCTTCCTCTGGTCGAGTTGGAGGGACGGAACGACGCAGCTTTATCTCTATAGTTTTGACAAGGGAAATCCCCTTGCAGCCGACGCCAAGCTTGAGCGCCAGCTGACGAAGGGCGACTTCGAAATGCTGGGTGTCGACGGCGTCGATGAAAACGCCGGAACGGTTTACGTCACTTGCGATCAGGATCCGCGCCAGCGGCAGCTCTATTCGGTGAAACTGGATGGCTCGGATTTCAAGCAAGTGTCGCAGCAGGACGGTACCCACGAGTCCACCTTTGCGGATGACGGAAAGCACTACGTGGACGCGTACTCTGACGATCTCGTTCCGCCGGCCATGTCCATTTGCACTCCCGGCGGCTCGTGCAACAAAGTCTGGGATTCGCGATCTGTCAACAACTTTGGCCTGATTGCGCCCAAATTTCTCGACTTCACGGCTGAAGATGGCACGCGCCTCTATGGCAAACTACTGATGCCAACGGAAACTGCGAGCAGCTCCAAAATCCCCGTCATTGTTTACATCTATGGCGGCCCCGCCGCACAAACGGTCCGCAAGGAATGGATGGGCACAACGGAGTTGTTTCACGAACGTCTGGCACAAAAAGGATATGCAATCTTTACTGTTGATAATCGTGGCACACCCGGTCGTGATCGTAAATTTCAAACTACCATCCGTCATGAATATGGGGCGATCGAGCTGAAAGATCAACTCACCGCGTTAGATCAGCTTTTTTCTCAATATCCGCAACTGGATCGCGGGCGCGTTGCCATCTGGGGCTGGAGCAACGGTGGTTCCATGACGCTTTACTCTGCCAGTCACTCCGATGCTTTCAAGGCGGCAGTGTCGGTCGCTCCTGTGACCGATTGGCGCGACTACGATTCGATTTACACCGAGCGCTATCAGGGATTACCCAAAGAGAACGGTAAAGGCTATCAGGATCTGCGGCCGTCAAACATGACGCAGCTGCACGGCTCTCTCTTGCTCGTTCACGGCACTAGCGACGACAACGTGCACTTCCAAAACAGTGTGCAAATGACGGAAGCCTTCATTCAGGCAGGGAAGCAGTTTCGCTTCATGATTTATCCAAATAAAACGCACGGCATCGGCGGCTCAGAGGATCGCGATCACCTGTTCCATATGATCGAAGATCACTTCGAACGTGAACTGAAGTAGCTAAGTACTGTGTGGGGGAAGGGTGCCTCGCCCGTTCCGCATGAATTGTAATGCCTGAGGCCGCGGTCTTTTTGCGGCCGAAAGGCGTGAACAGAGCATCCCAGTTGTCATCTCGATCGAATTCGAGGGACCCGCTGTTCTGTTGATCTCATGCATCGCATCACACTCGGCAATTTCGAACTGACCGCCATCTCGGATGGGATTTACGACCTCGATGGAGGGGCTTTTTTCGGCGTGGTTCCCAAGACTCTCTGGGGAAAGAAAGTCACAGCCGACGCAAACAACCACGTGCCGGCTGGCCTCAATTCGGTCGTGGTCCAAACCGCTGATCACACGGTTCTGATCGAAACCGGCATTGGCAACAAAATGCCTGACCGGATGGTCAAGATATACGGCCAGCCCGCCAAACTGCTCGATAATCTATCTGCCGCCGGTTTCTCGCCAGACGACTTCGACATCGTCATCAATACGCATCTGCACTTCGATCATTGCGGCTGGAACACGATTCGCAAGGGAGACAAATTTGTCGCGACATTCCCAAATGCGAAATACTACGTTCAGGAAGGCGAGTGGCAGCATGGGCGCCGCCAACTCGAGCGCGACGCGATCAGCTATATCAGCGAGAACTATGATCCTCTCATCAAGACCGGGCAGATGAAGTTACTGGCGGGCGACCAGGAAATCGTTCCCGGAATTTCCGTGAAAGTCTTTCCCGGGCATACTCGCAACATGCAGGCGGTCATCATCGCTGGCAACGGCCAAACTGCCTGTTACATTTCCGATCTGATTCCGACCATCGCGCACCTTGATCTAACTTGGGTGATGGCATTTGATCTGTTTCCGCTCGAGACTATCGAAAGTCGCAAGCAATATTATTCGCGTGCGATTCCAGAGAAGTGGCTCACCATCTTCACCCACGATCCGCAGACGCCCTGGACCTATGTTGAGAACGACGGAAAGGGAAAAATGATCGCGCGTGGAATTTAGTACTTATCCTTCGCGGGCTAGGGCGCCCGGGACACACAGTGCGAGGCGAAGTTCAAAGAATGCTTCGACGCGCGACAAAATTTCCAGCGCGCTCTTCGATTCGTAAATGGCTTTCCGCAAATGCGCCCCGCCCGCAACGCCATGCGTAAACCATGAGGCAAACTGCTTCATTTTGCCCTCGGCATCGGGCAATTCTTCTTCGATCAGCATTTGAAAATAGGTGCGGACCATCTGGTAGCGATCGGATTCAGCGGGTTCATCGTATGGAAGCGCGGAGCTTCGCTCCGCTGGACAGCCGAGGGCGGCTGTCCCCACGTGTTCTCTGCCGGCCCAAGCGCAGTATTGTTGAATCTGACGAAAGATCCACGGATTCGAGGGCGCGCTGCGGCCGATCATCACCGCGTCACAGCCGGTTTGCGCGACCATGTTGCAGGCATCTTCCGGCGTGCGGATGTCGCCATTGCCAATCACCGGAATTTTCACCGCGTCCTTGACAGCTCCAATCCAATCCCATCGCGCCTGACCGCTGTAGCCTTGTTCGCGAGTGCGAGCGTGGAGAGCCACACCACACAAGCCGCAATCTTCGGCCATTTTGGCGAGCTCCACGCACACGATTTCCTGATCGTTCCATCCCGCTCGAAATTTCACCGTGAACGGAATCTTCACCGCGTTGCGTACTGCTTGAAAAATCTTGCCGATCGCCGGAAGGTCTCGCAACAACCCGGAACCGCCATTGCATTTGACGACTTTCTTTGCCGGACAGCCAAGGTTCAGATCGACAAGGTCGAATCCCAGCCCCTCGACAATCCGAGCGGCTTCGGCCATGACCTGCGGATTACTGCCGAACAACTGAGCCGAGATGGGGTGCTCGTCCTCGTAGAAATGCAAGTATCGCTTGGCTTTTTTGTCTTTTGCACGGAGTACTCCATCCGCCGAGGTGAATTCGGTCATGATCAGGCCGCACCCGCCCAGGTTGCGAATAAAGCGTCGGAACACCGTATCCGTGACACCAGCCATCGGCGCCAAAACAGTGGCCGGGGTGATCTCCACATTCCCGATCAGGACCCGCTGCGGCACAGCAACCGGGGCGGCCAACATAGTTGCACCCGTACCATTCGGATTGTCCCAAAACTTTCGCACCCTACTATCTTACGTGCCTACGCAGATTCAGGAAATGTGCTTGTGAGGTGGTTATCGGTTTTTGCTGCCCAGTCTCGCTGGAGTTCCTGATATTCTCACACTCCGGAGAGGAGCTTCATGAAACGTCTCGCAACGAATTTGTGGGGAGTCCTGATCATGCTCGCGCTGGCAGCGGCAGCGCCAGCAAACGCGGAAAACACGGTAGTGCGAAGTTTTCAGCAGGCGGCCATCTCACCTGATGGCAACCGCGTGGCTTGGGTGCAAGACTCGGACGGCGATGGTGGAACATCGATTTATGTACAAGAGCTGAACGCGTCAAATGCCAAGCCTCACCGCATTAGTGCGGGGACTGGCGACAGCCTCACCGAAGACCATGTTGCGTGGTCGCCCGATAGTAAGCGCATTGCATTTCTCTCTGATGCAGAAAATCACGACCAAGCCCAGCTCTATGTTGCTGCCATCGACGGGAACTCCGCAAGAAAACTCACTAACGTTAAGGGCGCCGTGGCGGACCCGGCCTGGTCGCCAGACGGCAAAAGCATTGCGATCTTATTTACCGAGAACGCTCCACGTGCGAATCCGCTCATGCCCATGGCGCCAGAAACAGGTGCTATCGCAGAGAAGGTTTACGAGCAGCGTCTGGCCGTTACCGATGTTGATTCCGGCAGCTTGCGCCAGATTTCACCCTCGGACATGTATGTCTACGAATACGATTGGTCACCCGACGGCAAATCGTTCGCACTCCTTTCGGCGCATGGTGCGGGCGATGCGAACTGGTATGTTGCCCAGCTGTACACAATGCCCGCCAACGGCGGAAATTTGACTGCGATTCACAAGCCGCAATTACAGATCGCCGAGCCGCGCTGGTCGCCAGACGGCAAGTCCATCGGCTTCATTGAAGGTCTGATGAGCGACGAAGGAGTCATCGGCGGTGACATCTTCGTGGTGCCTGCGAATGGTGGGTCTGTCCATGATGTCACCTCCGGCATAAAGTCGTCCCCATCGGCTTTGCATTGGCCAACTCCGGATAAGATCGTGTTCGCAGAGAATATCGACGGCGAAGTAGGGGTTTCCACTGTTGAAATTGCGACCGGAAAAATTTTGCAGGTTTGGAGAGGTCCGGGCTCTCTGAAAAATGCCAATTTCGCATCCACGAATATTTCGTTAGCGGCAGACGGCAATAGCTCCGCCGCTGTACACAATAGCTCCAGCCAGCCGCCCGAAATCTGGGCTGGTCCCATAGGCAAGTGGCGGCCGATCACCCATGCCAATCAGAGTGTCCAGGCTGAGTGGGGAGACGTGAAGAGTATCCACTGGAGCAGCGATGGCATGAACATCCAAGGCTGGTTGATGTTTCCCAAACCATACGATGCAAGCCACCAA
>JAFAGX010000380.1 GCA_019237515.1 Acidobacteriaceae bacterium | reverse complement strand
GATTACATACGCTTTGGAAGACTGCCGGGAACGATCATCACATCCGCCATGCCCTCAGTGTCCCCTGTGGTTGAAGTCTTTCTCTCAAGCAAGACAACCGCATGGGCGATGACAGCATTATCGGTTCCCATGCCTTCAGGAGTTTTGGCCTTCAAGCCAACGCAATCTGGCGCGATGCCTAATAATTCGGCCACATGCTTGCGAATGGATTCGGCGTGGGGACCGATTTTTGGTGCTGCCAGAATGAGAGTCGAATCGATGTTCACGACGCTAAAGCCCGCTGTGCCTACCCGCGTGAGCGCTTCGGTTAGGAAAACAGCGGAATCTGCACCTTTCCATTTCGGGTCCGAAGGTGGGAATAGAGTTCCGATATCCGGTGCTGCAATGGCCCCGAGAAACGCGTCCGTGATCGCGTGCAGAAGCACGTCCCCGTCGGAGTGTCCGCCGAGCCCTTTGTCATGCCGCAGAGCCACTCCGCCAATTTTCAAGGGAATACCGGCTTTGAACTCATGCGAGTCCCAGCCATATCCGATTCGCATTCTGCTCACACGGACATCTTAGCCGAGATTATGGGAGGTTGGCGGGAGATGCCACTGCGTGCAAGCGCGTTTTCACGAAGCTTGCGATTTCCGCGGTCACATACGGCGGCGGTTGAACTCTAAATTGAGGGCCTTTGAGGTACTTCAGCAAAATTTCCGCCCACGCGGATCCATTTCCCGAGGACTCATGCAGGATAACGGCATCGGCCTCTCCGAGAAACTGTTTAGCCGAATTTTTGAAATCGGCAGTTCTGGGATCAAGAACGGTGAGGTAGAGATCGGGACGAATAAATTTCAAGATGCTGTTCGATTCAAGAATTGCGTTTTGCGCGGCGGACAATTTTTCACGGATTCGCGGCATAGCTTCCGCCAAGCGGCCTTGCTCGGTTCGCACCCACCAGGATGCGTGAGCGCCAGCAACGAGAAACCGTGATGTGTCAGAGCCGCCGGAACGGTCCGTCTCCTGAGAAATCGCCCATGTGTGGTCATCCGATGCGCAGTGGCACGCTTTGCCATCACGCGAGCAGATGCCGTGACCGTATTGTGTGATTTTGAAAGCAGTCCAGTTGTACTCCGGGAGGGCGGAGATGAGGCCGGCAACCACGCTGGTTTTGCCGACGCTACGGGAATGACCACCTACGACAACCACGGCCATAGTTATTTTGACACTGTAACCTAGTCTCTCTTTGCCCTGCGGGCCAATACGGCCAACTGTTTCAAATACTCGCGAATCGGACGTGCTGGCGTCCCCCAGAAAACCATACCCTTGCCGCGGATTATCTTGTTGCTTGGAATTCCGCTCTGCGCGCCAAGGATTGCACCTGATTCAATTTTAGCGTGATCGGCGATACCGACCTGGCCGCCAATGACCACACCGTCCTCAACCATAGCGCTACCGGAAAGACCGGTTTGCGCGGCGATTACCACGTCCTCACCAATTTGCACGTTGTGTCCAACATGCACCAGGTTGTCGATCTTCGTTCCACGCCGGATGCGGGTAAGCTCCAGGGCTCCGCGGTCCACGGTTGAATTCGCGCCGATTTCCACATCATCTTCGATTATGAGCCGACCGATCTGTGGGAACTTCTCGTAATGTCCCGTGATCTCGTCCCGCGCATAGCCGAAGCCATCACTTCCGAGAACGGCACCTGCATGAACTGCGACGCGAGCCCCAAGTGTTACTCCGGAATAAATGGTCACGTTCGGGTAGAGTTCACAGTTCTCGCCGATGGAAACATTTTTGCTTATCACCGTCCCGGCGCCGATCCATGTGCCTGAACCGATCCTGACGCCTTCTTCGACCACGACCTGCGCCTCGATGGAAATGTTCGATCCAAGCGATGCAGAATGATGAACCACAGCGGTGGGATGAATGCAGCTTTTTCGGGTTAATGGTGGGCGGATCAGCCGCGCAGCCCGAGCGAACGCCAAACGAGGATGAGAGTGCA
Source organism: Acidobacteriaceae bacterium (assembly GCA_019237515.1). The sequence continues at coordinate 1,657 of JAFAGX010000380.1, read as the reverse complement.
GAAGCAGAGGCTTGCTTGATCCAAGATCAGCAACCGGTTCTGCGGTGATGATTGCTGAGGCTCCACTCGCGATCGCATCAGAAAGTTTTCGCTGGTCCGTCACAAACACCAGGTCGCCTTTCGAAGCTGCGCCGATGCTCGAAATGCCGGTCAACATCACCGTCCCGTCTCCAACCACACGAGCATCGATCAAATCGGCGACTTCTTTAACCGACCGCGGCATTGCACAGTTTTATACGTTTGCCATTGGAAAGGAAAGCTGGGCATACAATGCAACCAATGGAACGGAAAGTTTTCTGGGGCTGCTTCATCTTGCTTGGCTTGTTGGCCGATTTCGCTCTGCCGATCTGGTGGGCATTGGCGGCGACAATTCCGATTGCCTATGTCAGCTGGTGGGTTGCGTATCGCAGCGACTGGTTTTGAATGAGAGTAGCTAGTAGCTAGGGGCTAGTAGCTAGGATTGAAGGTCAATGCCTGAGCGCCTAGCCACTAACTCCTAGGTACTAGCTACTAATAAAGTGGCGGCTGGCCCGGTGGCCGCGTTTTCCAGCGGCGGTGTACCCAGAGCCACTGGTCGGGATACTTCCGAACGTATTGTTCGATGATGTTCGTGAAGAGAGCTGTGTTGGCGATGGCATCGGCTTCGTTGTCGCCAGTGCGGATGAGTTGCAGAGCAGGATCAAATCGTAGGCGGTATTTTCGTAATGCGGGATCCCAGATCGTAAAACCGGGCACCACTGCAGCATCGGTACGAAGTGCAATCCTTGCCAACCCACTTGCCGTGCATGCTGCAATCCCGAAGAAGTTCACGAACACGCCCTGCGGCGGTGTCATGTTCGTGTCCATCAAGATTCCGGCGGTTTCGCCGGCTTTCATAGCCGAGAGCAGGCCACGAACGAAATCGTCTTTATCGACCATGGTGTTGCCATGCATGCCGCGGTAACGACGCGTGAGGCGGTCCAGGTAGACGTTGTCCAACGGGCGCATGACGACATGCAGTGGATATCCATTGAGAGAATGGGTAAATGCGGAAAGCTCCCATCCTCCGAGGTGCGCAGTTAAGAACAGCACTCCTTTGCCGCGCGCCAATGCACGCTCGAAGTTCTCGAATCCATCGTAGACCACCACCTTGCTGACGTTTTCGCGCGTGTATTTAGGAAACAGGCAGACTTCGGCGGCTTGGCGACCGAAAGAAGTAAAGACTCCGTGCAGGATTTTGGCTCGTTCATGATGGGTTTTCTCCGGGAACGCCAACTCGAGATTGCGCATACCGACGCGCCGAAGGCGCACATGCAGACCGTAGACAATCCTGCCCAAGCTAATTCCCGCCGCTCGCGCCAGCGGACGCGGAAGAGCGCCGATGAATTTGATCAGTGTCCAGGCGAGCGCGTACTCGAGTCGCTGACGCATGTAGCGGGAAGCGCTGACGGTAGCACCCGGGAAAAATCGCTGTCAAACTGAAGGCAGTTCTAAGACGCTGCGCACTCGATCAGGCGGCGGTTTCGAGGAACTCTTCGATCTCATTGACTTCTTTGTCGCTGAGCCGGAGTTCTCCTGCGCGCATCACGCCGTTGGCTTGGCGGGCGTTTCTCGCCCCGACAATTGCGCCAGTCACGGCCGGATTTCGTAGCGTCCACGCGATCGCAACTTCGCCGGG
>JAFAGX010000045.1 GCA_019237515.1 Acidobacteriaceae bacterium | reverse complement strand
TTGCGCCTTGCGTGAGAAGACGCGGGACCGGTCTCATCCATGAGTGCCTCCGAGGGAATACGAATGCTGGGGACTTCGTCGTCCATAGAAAAATCTGGCAAGTTGTGATGATAGCAGAACGTTTTGCAGGCTGAGGTTCGCAGGGTAGGGTTACTAGCTGCGGGGCACCTCGCTCATCAGTGCGAGCAGGTTCTTTTCGGAATCGCGAAAGAAGGTCATCCAGAGATCGTGATCGGGCATTTGAGCGATCAAGTGAGGTTTATCCTGAAAAACGACGTCGTTATTTGAGAGCTGGCGATAAGCGGCGTCGATATCAGGAACGCGGAAATAAAGGATCGAACTGGGATGATCGAACTCGGGGTTTTCGGCCACGTCCAACATGAGGCGAATCCCGCCGCAGTCAAAGAAAGCCAGCTTGCCGGTAGTAAACAAGAAGCGCATGCCGAGTTTGTCCCGGTAAAACGCAGTTGCGCGCTCAATGTCATGCGCATTGATAGCGATCTGGCCTATCCCTGTGATTCCAAGCGGTGCAGTGGCGGTGTTCATTGCTCATTCCCTCGCGTAATACTTAGTTAACAATCGAAGCTCAGGTTTCGATTCCGACATGGCAAATGCGCCCAACTAGGTAATCGGAGACTCGCTTACCCTCTTCTAAAGGGATTACCTCGACGGGATAGGCCTGGTTATGGGGGCGCAGCAGAACTTGACTCGACGCGGGTTCCACGTATCCTACCTTGCAGTCTCCATTCTGGTTCACCGCGTACATGTTTGCTTCCCCTCTCCGATAAGGTTTCAGCGAGTTGTAATGCCGGTCGATGAGAACGTTGGCTCCGGGTAAAAGACGAGGGTACATGCTCATCCCCTGGCGCAAATCGACTTTTACTAGTACAAAGCGCTCCCATCCGTTGCGATTGCCTTCGGTTTCGGCGCGCAAAGAGTGCAGAAATTTCTTCCTGAACTTAAGCATATCTTTAACATTCATACTCACGATGAGTGGTTCGGTTGCAGCCACCGGGCCATCGACGAGCAGAACGTTCTCAAACTGATCTTCAGCGGGCGGAACGATACTGGCGCGCTTATTGATCTCCTCCGGATCGAGGAGGTCGAGCACGGAAAGATGTTGTACGCGCAGCACCTTGTCCATTCCTTCCAGGCTCAAGCCCCGTTTGCGGTTGAGAAAATTACAGATGTGGGCCTGTTTAAACCCGGTTTGGTCCGCGAGGCCCAATCCGGTTAACTCGCCCTTATCAATCCGATGCCACAATGTTTTACGAAGATTCTCCTGCAGGTTCTTGAATTTCATACATTCCTCTTGCATATATCATTTTGCTATTGTAAATCGGAACACAACATCTCGCAGGTAAAGATTTCCACAACGTTCATTGCCTGACTCCTGCCTTTTCGCAAAGTACATGTGTGATTGTGATCACCGTAACAAAATTACAAAAAAGATATATACGTATTGCACATTATAGCTATCAGAGAAGTTCCGAGGCCTTATGAATAAAGCTATGCAAGTGGCGGAAACGGCATTTTGCGAGTTTCGCCGCAAAGTGCGAGCCGCGGAAGTATTGTCAGCCGCGATGGAACACATCTTGCGACTGCTTGAATTTTCCGGAAAGATCAGCATTGTGGTGCAGAACGGCCGGGTGCTGAAATCCGGATATGAGGAGGGATATTTTCGACAACAGACGTAAACGCATACGGCCAAACTAAATAACCCAACAGGCTCTCCGTAAGAGAAACGGGCCCTGTACCGAGCAACGGTGCAGGGCCTTTGCTTTTTGCGTACCGCAGAAAAAAGATCATGGAGGCGATATGGAAATCGACGAATTGGATGTGGTGTTTCTGGATCTGAAATATTGCGAGCGATGCGGCGGATTGTGGCTGCGGCAGCGCGGATCGGAGGATGTGTATTGTGCCTCTTGTGCCGCAGAAATCATGAAGCTGCAAAGCGGCTGGAGAAAAAGAAGCATTCCGCTGGTGCTGAGAACAACCATTCAGAGTGACGGAGAAAGCAGGGAAGTGCTGGTCATGTGCGGTGAAGGAGGGACTGCATGATTACCGAGGCTAACTCACTTGCGGTTGAAAACCCTTCGGCGGAGACGCTGGCAAAGCCCGCTGAACCCGACTCTGAGCAGCTAATGGGAGCGACCGACAGCCTCGAGTGGGCTGAAAACGTCGAAGAAGAACCTGACCCGCATGGGGAAATGTGGGATGCACAACGAGACCTGTGGCTCTATCGGGAGCGGACTACGTCCTTATTGTGGCGGTACACCAGGCTGGCGGTGGAGCTAGGGCGATTGCCATCATTGCTGGGGCGAGAGTTTTTCCGCGCACGAGTGAGCCGATATGACGCGCAGACATTCGAGGACTCGGTTATTTTTGTGCATGACGTGGAGGCCTGCTTGGATTCGCTTGATGCGGTAGATAAGATTGTGATCGCGTTGCTGGCGCTGGAGCAATATACGCAGCAAGAAGCGGCACGGTACCTGCATTGCACGCAACGTACCATAGTGCGCCACTACGGTGAAGCTTTAGACCGATTGACGGAAATTTTCCTGAAGCGGGAAATTTTGATATCTCTACCCTGTGAGAGCGTCGCTTCTCGGAAACCTTGTCAAGGGGTAGAAACAAACGATTTTCTTGTAAGTAGTTCAGCACAATAGAAAAATATTTTTCGAAAACGTGTCATAATACCCCCGCCAATTTGCTATTCTGATCTTAGATAGAAGAAATTCCCAAGGCGCGCTGAATGCCGCGCCTTTTTACTTGCTGAGGACATCATGGCAAATAGGGCGAAGAAGAAGCCGACCGGGACGAAGAGGTCTGCTCGTCCCAAGGTTTGCTCTGAAATCATCGAGATTTCTCCTCAAACAGAGCAGGAGTTCTGCCCCGCGGTAGAGATTTCAAAACTGCAGCAGGAGATCACGAACCGTGTTACCGGCCGTGCTCTTGAACTGGTGGACGACACGATCCAACACATTAAAGAGGGCAATTTCCAGGCGATGAAATATTTGTTCGAAGCGGTTGGACTTTTCCCTATCAAGTCAGCAGACGCGCAATCGTGTAACAACGAATTGGGGAAAAAGTTGGCCGATGTCTTGGAGAGAAGTGCGGACCCGGAACCGGAGCCTGCGGTGTCCGCGCATGCCGTGCCGTAAAATGAAGACACACCCTTGGCGAGAGCTAGCCGGAGTTTTTGCATCCAAGCCGTCGAAGGGAAAACACCTACTACAGGGCTCACGCATGGACATGACCTGGATTACGGATCGCATCGCGGTTGGAGGTGGTATCTGGCGACCCGAGCAAATGGCTGAGATCGCGCGAACCGGTGTCACTCATGTGATCGACATGCAGATCGAATTTGATGATAGTTCTCTCGCCGAGCCGTTTGGAATAACAGTTCTGTGGAATCCAACAGATGACGACTTCCGACACAAGCCGCCAGAGATCTTTCAGAAAGGCGTGGATTTCGCTTTGCAAGCGCTCGATGAAGATGGGAGCAAGCTTTACATTCACTGCGCAGCAGGAGTGCACCGTGCTCCGATGATGACCTTAGCAGTCCTTGGTGCGATGGGATGGGATCTAGACGATGCCATGGAGCTCATTCAAGCGAGGCGTCCGGTCGTAGATTTTGCCGATGTTTATGTCAAAAGCGTAAAGAATTATCTGCAGCAAGCCGAGGTCAAGAAGTAGAACGGGCTCCGGCAGTTCGAGAATTCACCAAATCACTCATTAATTGAATTGATCAACGCCGGCAGGCTAAAAGTCTGCCTTGCGTGGAGGATCATATGTTTGCAGTGTGCCGTCTTCTCAGGCGGCTTTTTTTGTGCCTGGCCGTGATCACAGTTTACGGCGTGTCGCAAACGGTTCCCATGACCACGGTCCAAGACACTGTGTTCCGTGCCGATGGTAGCGTGGCTCAAGGGATCTTGCTGGTTTCCTGGCCTGCATTCACGACCTCCTCTGGAATAGCAGTCGGCGCGGGCTCAACTAGCGTCAAGCTGGGATCCGGTGGTTCCTTCTCTGTGGCGTTGGTGCCGAACGCGAACGCCGCTCCTGCGAACACAGTGTACACGGTGGTTTACCAACTCGATGACGCTGTGAAGACCGAGTATTGGGTTGTTCCTGGTACTTCTCCGGCAAACCTGGCCGTGGTGCGAACGACGCTAGGCGAGAGCAGTTCAGTGGCGCAAATGGCAACGCAGCAGTTCGTGAACTCGGCGATGGCTCAAAAAGCGGAGGACTCATCCGTCGTACACCTC
>JAFAGX010000532.1 GCA_019237515.1 Acidobacteriaceae bacterium | reverse complement strand
TCTGACCGAAAGCATCTTGCTCGCGAGTTGGGGCGGTGCGCTTGGGCTGCTGTTCGCATATTGGGGCACCAAAGCGGTAGTCCGCTGGATGCCTGCGGCTTTGCCGCGAGCGAACGAAATCTCGATAGACTCGCGCGTTTTGCTCTTCACCCTGTTGCTTTCGGTTTTTGCGGGAATCGTCTTCGGCCTTTCCCCCGCCATTCGAACCGCCCGTGTCAGCCTGATCGAGGTACTTAAAGAAAGCGGTCGCGGTTCCGCGGGCGGCCATCACCGGCTGCACGGAATTTTCGTCGCCGGAGAAATTGCTTTGGCTTTGGTTCTGCTGGTGGGCGCCGGGCTGATGCTCCGCAGTCTCGCGACTCTCTGGCGGGTCGATCCCGGGTTCAATCCAAGCCATGCCATCACATTCAACCTTTCGCTTCCTGCAACTCCGGCTACGACGGCTGAGGAAACTCGTGCTCGCCTGCGTCATTTCGATGACGTAATGCAATCGATTCCGGGCGTTCAAGCCGTTTCCGTAACGCTCGGCTCGCGTCCGATGATTCATGATTCGTCTTTGCCTTTTTGGATTGAGGGCGAACCCAAGCCCGCGCATGACATGGATATGCATCAAGCCATCTTTTACCTCGCGGAGGGCGGTTTTCAGCGGGCAATGGGCATACGCCTGATTCGCGGACGCTTCATCACACCGCAAGATGATGAGCATGCGCCTATCGTTATTGACATTGACGATGCCTGTGCGCGCGCCTATTTTCCCGGTCAGAACCCCATCGGCAAACGCGTGAACCTTACCCAGTTCAATGTGCAGGCCGAAATTGTTGGCGTGGTGGGGCATGTTAAACAATGGGGACCGGGCACGGATTCGAAATCCGCAATCGAAGCGCAATTTTTTTATCCTTTCATGCAGCTTCCTGAGAAGATCATGCCTTTAGTCGCCAACGGCGTTGCGGTAGTTCTGCGCACCCACGGCGATCCAACAGAAGTCATGAGTCTGGTCCGCGAGGCCACCCGGGGAATCGATCCGCGCGACGTCATTTACAACGTCGAAACGATGCACGACGTCTGGTCCAGATCGACAGCTGCGCGACGGCTCACGATGATTCTGCTGGACGCCTTCGCCGGGTTCGCCTTGATGCTCGCTTCTGTCGGAATCTATGGTGTGATCTCGTACCTGGTTGGGCAGCGCACGCATGAGATCGGAGTACGGATGGCGCTTGGCGCGCAACGCGGCGATATTCTGGCGCTGGTGGTCGGCCACGGTGCAAGAATGGCGCTCATTGGCGCCGGTATTGGTACGGCAGCCGCACTAGTGTTAATGCGCTTGATCAGCAATCAGCTCGTTGGCATTACCGCACACGACCCTCTGACTTTTGTTGGTGGCGCATTGCTGCTGCTGCTCGTAGCGTTCGCAGCCTGCTACATACCCGCACGGCGAGCCACCCGGGTAGATCCAATGGTGGCCTTACGCTACGAATGATCCTGTTTCCAGCGACACGACATTTGCCTCAATGCGTGAGCGTCTCTAGAATAGAAACAACTTGCAGCTAATAAATTATGATTCATTTTCCTGTTCCTGAAGCGCTCACCTTCGATGACGTCCTCTTACTACCCGCCCGTTCTGATGTAGTCCCGGCGCTCGCCAATACACAAACCCAGCTCACGCGAAACATCCGGCTGAATATTCCGATCATCAGCGCGGCGATGGATACGGTCACTGAATCGCATATGGCGATTGCGTTGGCCCAGCAAGGTGGGGTGGGCATTATTCATCGCAATCTTACGATCGAGCAACAGGCTAACGAAGTTGATAAGGTGAAGCGCTCGGAAAGCGGCATGATTGTGGATCCGGTTACCATGTCGCCGGATGCCAAGGTATCGGACGCGCTGGAGGTGATGCGCAAGTACAAAATCTCCGGCGTGCCTATTACCAAGCACGGAAAACTGGTGGGTATCCTCACCAACCGCGACCTGCGCTTCGAAACCCGCTTCGACATCCCGATCAGCAAGGTAATGACCAAGGACAACCTGATTACCGTTCCCGTCGGCACCACACTGGAAGAGGCAGAGAAAATCCTGCACAAGCATCGGGTAGAAAAATTGCTTGTGGTCGATGACAAGTACAACTTGAAAGGCCTGATTACAGTAAAGGACATTCAGAAGAAGTTGAAATACCCGAATGCGGCGAAAGATTCGCAGGGAAGACTGCGCGCGGCGGCGGCGATCGGCGCGACAGGCGATTTCCTTGAACGGGCGCAGGAGTTGGCCAAAGCCAAAGTTGATTTGCTGGCTCTCGATAGCGCCCACGGCCATTCGACTCGCGTGCTGCAGGCCATCCGCGAGGTGAAGGCGAAGCTGCCCGAGGTTAGTTTGATCGCCGGAAATGTAGCGACGTTTGATGGTGCCTGTGAATTAGCTCGGGCAGGTGTAGACGCGGTGAAGGTCGGTATCGGCCCTGGATCAATCTGTACAACTCGTGTGGTGACGGGCGCAGGAGTTCCTCAGATCACCGCGATTGCTGAAGCATATCGCGCTACCAAGGATGCAGCTATTCCGGTTATTGCGGACGGGGGCATCAAGTACTCCGGCGACATCACAAAAGCACTCGCAGCCGGCGCAGCGGCGGTGATGATCGGATCCTTGTTCGCGGGAACGGACGAGAGCCCGGGCGAGTTGATCCTGTATCAAGGCCGGAGCTTCAAGTCATATCGCGGGATGGGATCACTGGGTGCGATGGCAGCAGGAACGGCTGGCGCCGAGCGTTATTTCCAGAACACAGACGGGGACTCGTCCACGGCCATGCCGGTGGTTGGTGAAGACTCCAATCGCCTGGCAAAACTCGTTCCGGAAGGAATTGAAGGCAGAGTTCCGTATCGCGGCTCGGTAGCCATGATTGTCCACCAGATGGTTGGAGGCGTGAAGTCTGGCATGGGGTATTGCGGTTGCGGCACCATTTCCGAGCTGCAGCAAAAATCGCGTTTCGTCCGCATCAGCATGGCCGGCCTGCGCGAAAGCCATGTCCACGATGTGGTCATCACCCGTGAAGCCCCGAATTATGCGGCTGAATAACGGCTGAGCGCGCGAATCACCAGGATCAATTTTGAATTCCCATCAAAAGGAAGTGTTGAAGGCCTGGATCGCTGCCGGGCTCTGGCTAACACTCATTGCCATTGAGTCCACAAGTTATCTTTCCAGCGCCAACACCAGTCATGTTCTCTATCCGCTCTTTCATTTTCTTTTTGGATTCGATCCGATGCGTTTCGCCGTGTGGCATCACTACATCCGAAAGACCGGGCATTTCGTCGGCTACTTCACGTTAAGCCTTCTGCTATTTCGTGCATGGAAGGCAACGCTACCGTCCGCTTACAAATGGGAGATGCGCTGGGCGGCCATTGCATTCCTGATGTCGGCATTCGTTGGGAGCATGGATGAGTTCCATCAGACATTTCTGCCCTCGCGAACCGGTTTGGTAAGTGATGCGATTCTGGACAGCACTGCGGAGCTGATCGCTCAGGTTGTGATTTTTGTGGTGATATGGCTTTGGGGCTTGCGATCGCGGCAGGAGGAAGCGGTTCCCGTAGCCCGAAGCTTTTGATAGGTCGAGGCTAATCAGCCAACCGAATTAATGACTGCAAGCGGGCCTTCAGGCTGCGAAGGATCCATGCATTTTGCTGAGAAATAAATTGATCCTTCGCGGCGAGCGGGATGACCAATCTTAACCTGACGCGACTAGTACAATGCGTCATACTTGGTCACTTCCCAGCCGCCGTCCTTGTTCTCCAGCGTGACCGAGAACAGTTCCTTGTAGGA
>JAFAGX010000349.1 GCA_019237515.1 Acidobacteriaceae bacterium | reverse complement strand
TTAATTCTCCTGTCGGGATTAGATTGGCGTCAACAGGCGTAAAGCGCGAGGCATGAATCGTGACCACGTGCTTAAGGACGTCTCCGCTCCCTTCTCCCGCCAGGTTGAAATACGAGTGATTCGTCAAATTCAGTACCGTGTCTTTATCGGTCGTTGCCGAATACTCGATCCGCAGGTCGCCTTTCACGAGCGTGTAGCGAACCGTGGTAGTCAGGTTGCCGGGATATCCGGCGTCGCCGTCCTTGCTTAGGTAAGTCAGTTCGACTCCATTCGCGACTGGTTTTGCTTTCCAGACCACATTATTGAAGCCGTGAGGACCGCCGTGCAGAGAATTTTCGCCATTGTTCAAAGGCAATGAATATTTCTGGCCGTCCAGTGTGAACGTGCCATGGGCAATGCGGTTGGCGTAGCGCCCGATGATGGCGCCGAAAAATGCGCCGCCCTTGGGATCGTTGTTATTTGCCACATAGCCGTCGAGATCATCGAAACCCAGCACGACATCTGCCGGCTTGCCGTTGCGGTCCGGCGTCTTGAACGAGACAACGATGCCGCCGTAATTTGTGATGCGCGCCTGATAAGGGCCATCCTCGAGACTATAGATCTCTACGGCAGTTCCATCGGGCGTGTTTCCAAATGGCTGGCTCGTCACTTTTGTTTTCGCCTCCGCAAATGCTATGCACAATAAGCAAATCCCGCTGACCAGCACAAGTCGTGGACTTCGCCCAACGCACATTTTTCCCCCATCTTGGTTCTTGGTTGGCGATCAGAACATCGGATCATCCACGATACCTTGCCACGCATTAGGCGAAGCATTACACCGTGAGTCTTAACTTGATATTACTCTTCCTGCTTGAGGGGCCTACAGCAATGGATGAGCAGGTATCCACAACCCAGTCTGGCCCGAATGGCGCCAGTTCAGAATCAGGATAAGTAGTTCGAACTGCAATCACCCGCGCGCCGGCACGTTTGCCGGCCAAAATCCCAAAAGGCACGTCTTCAACGACGACACAATCGGGCGCATCGACTTCGAGCAGGCTTGCCGCTTTGAGATAAGGGTCAGGATCAGGTTTGCCTCTGGTGATATCACTGGCGGTAACGATGGAGTCGGGAATGGGTAAGCCGCAGTGTTGTAACCGCACTTCCGCCAAGGGCCGCGTAGCAGAGGTCACAATCGTCCAGGACCCCGCAGGAAGATTGCTCAAAAGCTGAGACGCACCCGGAAGCGGCTTTACGCCTTCTAAATCGGCCATTTCGCAAGATTCAATTTTCCAGTTTTCCGCTTCATGATCACAGTCCGGAAGATATTCGCGGATGGTCAACAGGCTGGGGCGTCCGTGGGCCCGTTTGATGACCTCGTTCGGATCAAAGCCATGCTCGAGTGCCCACCCGCTCCAGACTCTGGCAACCGCCGGGGTCGAATCAATCAACACGCCATCCATGTCGAAAAGCACGGCTTGACACACGATCTCGCACATATACCAAGATAGCAAAGTTGCATGGCAAGTTTCGCATGATCGCGGCGAACTGACGTTTAGCACCGCAAGAAGCCTTCGCAAAATTGAGCCACGTCGGGCTGGATTGCTGAGCATAACGAGTTTCGATTTCGTGATTAGGTTCCGATTGGAGATGCCTCGCGGGAATGCTATCCTGCCTGTTTCTCCTATAAGAAAATGCAGCTTTCTGTTGTGATCCCGGTCTACAACGAACGCCCGACTCTGCGACGGGTGATCGAAAAAGTTGCGGCAGTTCCGATTGGAATGGAGATATTGTGCGTGGACGACGGTTCAAAAGACGGTTCACGCGAAATTCTTGAGGAACTCGAGAAAGAATGTCCAAAACTTCGGGTGTTCCTGCAGCCTCATAACATGGGCAAGGGGGCAGCGCTTCGCCGCGGCATCAAGGAAGCCAGGGGAGATTTCGTGATCATTCAGGACGCAGACCTCGAGTACGATCCTCAGGAGTATCCGATACTGCTGGAACCTTTGCTTCAAGACAAAGCCGACGTGGTATACGGATCGCGATTCATGAGCGGAAGACCGCATCGCGTGTTGTACTTCTGGCACTCGGTAGGAAACGGGTTCCTGACACTGCTGTCGAATGCAGTAACTAACCTTAACCTCACCGATATGGAGACCTGCTACAAGGTATTCCGGCGCGAGATCATTCAATCCATTCCTCTGGAGGAGGACCGCTTCGGGTTTGAGCCAGAAATTACGATTAAAATTGCGTCCCGGGGGCTTCGTATCTACGAGGTTGGAATCAGCTATTCGGGCCGGACCTACGAAGAAGGGAAAAAGATTGGATGGAAAGACGGGGTACGTGCGTTGTGGTGCCTATTAAAGTATGCGGCCAAGGAGCGTCCGGTGAAACTGAAGCCGCCGCATCCGTCGTGAATTTTGTTATTGCGCAGGGGTTTCCACAATGGCCCCGAAGTACAAAGGATTTAGTTCAGACTTGAAAGACTTATTGAGCAAGGCAACGGAGTCCTGAAGACGCTGCGAAATGATTGCTTTTCGAATCTGCCTCGTTGCTTGTGCGAGCGGTAGTATCTCCTTTGAAACGAGCTTGTAAATGTAATAGCCGCTAGACTCGGGAATGATCTCAGAGACTTGCCCAACATCAAGTGCGAAAACTTTCTGTTGGTCGAGCGGAATCGTGTTGGCGGCAATCCTGCCGGTATTGACGTTGGGTGACTCGGAATTAATGCCCGCGGCGTTAAAAGCCTCTCGTTGAAGCTGCTGAAAGTCTTCGCCAGCAGCGGCGCGGGCTCGAATGCTCTCAGCCAGCTTGGACGTTGCTGACTCCACTGTGCTCGGCTGGGAGGGAGATGAAGCGGTCGTACTCAGACTGGGCCTCTTCGGAACGAATATCCTCAAAAATTGTGCCCTCTCAAACTTGACGGCATGTTCTTTGTAGTATTTCTCGATATCGGCATCAGAGACTTTGCTGGCCTGCTCCTCAAAATAGCGATTCAACTTCTCGGTCAGGATCTGTAAGGATGCAAACCGCATCGCTTCCGCAAAACTGGGATCCTGGTCCAGACCAAGTTCACGTGCTTTCTCGGCAAACAAGAGATAGTGAGGATAGGATTCGCCGAGCTGCCGCTTAGCTGGCATGGGCATCTCCGGGTTGATTGCCTCGACCAGCTTTTGAAACTCTGATTTGGTCACTACAGACTTGCATCCTCCGGCGACCGCCGTATTCTTGTTCACAGGAACCGTGCTCTTCGGCTTGTCAGCAGCCGCCATCCCGCTGCACAGACCATCGATATTGATTACGGGGCTATCGCCTGGAAGGGTGGCTGCGGAAGGAGGCGGAAGTTCGTCATCCGCATCATGACGATGATGCTGCGGTTCCAGAGGTAGGTCCGATTGCGGCGGAGGAGTGGTCTGAGCGAAGGACACGAATGCGAAAAACAGTACGACTAGGGCGTGCTGATACATTGATTAAACCTGGCAAAGGAGATGACTTGATGCTAGCACAACCGTAATCCCGCTGGTTTCTGCAGACTATTGTCCGCTGGCGCGGAAGGTAGCCATCTGCATCAGCCAGACGTTGGAACTCTGCGTCCCAGTTGCACTGTAGCTGCCCGTGCCCGATACCAGCATGTCCTCCGTCAGGTTTCCGAACGCGTTCCCACCTCGTACGGCAAATCCCACGCCCGCAGATAACGCTCCCCCACTGTTGCCTGCACCGAAAATCAACTCGTTCGCCGAGGTCGTCGTCGCCGATCCACTGCTCGCCACCGTCCCCGTGCCACTCCCTGCCGCCGTCACATCCAACGGATTCGCTGCATCCAACCCACTGTACTCAAACGCCTCCACCGCCGGGTACGCTGCACTCTGATTGAACGTTACCTTCACCCGATTGCTTCCACCCACAATGTTCTTCGCGTAGTAAATCACTTGCTGTAACCCTGCACCCGTCGTC
>JAFAGX010000441.1 GCA_019237515.1 Acidobacteriaceae bacterium | reverse complement strand
GAAATACGGATTGCGAATCGAAAATCGTGGCATAACTTAGCCGATCAAAACTCCTCCGCTTCTGATTCTGCTTACTGCGCGGGCTCGTGATATTCCAGCACTGCTACGGCTTGGGGGTGCACTTTTAGGCCGGACTTCAGGCCATTGCGATCACTCACCACAACCTGTTCCCCGACCTGCACTCCCGAAGTAATCTCGGCGTCCGTACTGGTCTGCAAACCTAACTCAACCACGCGCTCCTCCAAACGATCATTGCTGTTCACGACGAACACTGTGGTCTTGTTGTGTTCATGATTCAGGGCTTGCACCGGAATCGCGAGGACGTTGGGCTGTTGGTCAAGAGCGAGTTCAGCCTCGGCGTACAGACCGGGAAGCAGGAGCCGCTTGGGGTTGGGCACATCCACCTCGGTGTGCATGGTGCGAGTGTCCGCTCGCACATCAACTGAAAAACGCGCAACCTTGCCGGGAAAGCTTCGGCTTAGCGAAGGGACGTTCACCGTCACGGGATCGCCGACGTGAATGTAACGAACGTAGGATTCCGGAACTGGAATCACCAGGCGGAACAAGTCATCTTGCGATAATCTCACCAGCGGCATGGCCTGGGTGCTCGAACCCGTGCCCGCTTGCATCAACGTGCCCAGGTTCGCGTAACGTTCCGTCACCACTCCAGAAAAAGGCGCGGTGATTTTGGAGTAGTCAAAAAGCGTTTGGTCGTGAACTAGTTTTGCTTTTGAAGCGGCTAGCTGACTTTGTGCTGCATCCAGGGCGGCTTTGCCGGCATCCACCTGCGACGCAGCGGCCATGTCCTTGCCCTGCGCGTCATCGACTTCCTGCTGGGCAACAATGCCGGGCTGAGTTTCGAACACATTGTTCAATCGGGTGTATTCGAGGTGCAAGGCTTTGTACTGGGCTTCGTCGCGATCGAGTTCGTGTTGAGCGCGACTGACCTGGTTCGCGGCGTTTTTGATTTCAGCCTGATCCTCTTGCAGCTGTGCCTCAAGTTCTGGAATTTCGAGCGTTGCCATCACCTGGCCCTGCTTCACGTGCGTGCCGTAATCCACGTTGAGGGTGCGAATGTATCCAGATTCTTTGGCGTACACGTCAATCTCCTGGAAAGGTACTAACTCGGAGGACAGAGTTATCTCGCGCCCAAGCGTTTTCTTCATCACGCTGGTTACGCCGACCGTTACGGTGGATTCGGAGTTCGCTTCAACCTTTTCTTTTCCTCCGCTGCAGGAACAGAGAGCAATGGCAAGGGCCATCGAAATAGTGACCATGGGCCAGCTGAGCGAAATGTGTTTTCTGCGTCGAACTTTGTGAGCCCTGCGCTGCTCCACCTTCAATTTTTGTACCAACCTTTTCTGCCCATGCTCGTCGAGTCCTAACTAAAAAGCTTGAGGGCCTCTCGTAATTTCTCCAGAGAAAACTCGTTCGATTGGCAGAGCTGAATGATCTTTTCTTCCGATTCGCGTTGCTTCGCTGCAACTGCCGGTATTTTGGAAGCAATATTCGTTGGGACGGTCAACAGGCCGTGCTGGTCGCCGTGCAACAGGTCTCCGGGATGAACTTCTAACCCGGCAACAACTATAGGAACGCCGCAGTCAAAGATGTGGGCATAAGCATGGGAGACGGCTGCATTACCTGCGAACAGTTGCAAACCTAATTGGCGCACACGCGGGAGATCGCGCACGGCGCCATTGGTTACGTATCCAACACAGCCGAGGGCTAACAAAATTGCCGCGTGCACTTCACCGAGAAATGCTCCGAGGCCCGGATGATGGTCCATGTCTTCCAACACGACGATACGTGGGGTGGGTACCTCCAGAATGCTATTCCACCAATCAGTGCGGTCGTGATAGATGCGTCCGGCAATCGGAGGCTCTCCCGTGCGGAGCCGTGCTGTCGCGGCATAGCCCACCAAGGGCCCGCAATCGGGGAACATGCAGCGGAGGCGCGCATCCGCGAAACCGGTATTGCGCAGCCTGACCGCAAACGTCTCGATCGCGTTTGAAACTGTACAGGTATCTATGCGGCGAAGGGCCTCGAGCTCCTCGTCGCGCAAGGGTGAATTAACCATTCGAGCATCCAATCCAAGTCAATACTGAATATCGTCATAGGGTTACCCGATAACAGCGAAGACCGAACTTTCCGAGGAATGAAGAATTCCGGAAAATTAAAGAATGATGCTGGAGAACGGCGGCGGGCGATTGTACGAACTGTGATTAGCTGGCGCGGTAGGCAGAACCGGGTCTGGGTGTGCAACCTGCACATAAAGCGATACCAGCGGTTCAGGTGCGGCTACGCGGGCAGGGTTCGCCGCGAGGCCGGCATAACGACTAACGTGCTGGCGCTTCGGATCAACCGATCGCCGCTCTACGGACTTAACCGCATGCACGGGAGATGCAGAGCTTGCTATACAGAAGCGCGTTGCCAGACTGATTGTCAACGAGCAGATCACGATGCCAATCAGCAGACCTTGGCGCCGTGAGTAGCTTGTTGATGGATATTTCAGGTTTGACAATTTGCTGCTCAACGTCAGTGGGCTCTTGGGCCGGATTATATATCATGCCCTGAGCCATAGAACAATCAGGCAGTGACCTTAGTACCGGTTCAACTTGGATTCCAGCAGCACTGGAAAGGGTTGCAGCTATATTTTGGAAGCGTCTCCGGGTCGATCCGGATGAAGCTCTGGAAGGCGAAGTTCATCGTCAATCTGAGCTCTGTCGTGCTCTATCGACGAGCTGGCCATCGGTTGACAAACTTTTTACAATGGTTCGGGTTTTGATGTCTGGATGGCCATCTAACCTCGTAGGGCAGTGAATGTGAGGCAAATTTGAAGCGAATTCGCCATCTAAAGCGCCTGATGATACGTGCTGCATTTTCCGTGGCTCTGATCGCGCTTTGCACGCCACTCGCCTCCGCCGACACGATTTCCAGCGGACCCTCCTTAGATTTGGGCTTTCATCTGCTGTATCAGTTGAATTTTCGCGATGCGCACCAGGTATTTACCTCCTGGGAGAGGGCAAATCCAGACAACCCTCTTGGCCCCGTTTCGGATGCCGCAGGACTGCTGTTTTCCGAGTTCAACCGTTTGGGAGTTCTGGAGTCTCAGTTCTATGAGAGCGACCGGGCGTTTGATGAGCGCAAGCAACTCTCTCCCGACCCGAAAGTGCGAGATCAAATGAATGCGGCGCTGGCCCAGGCGGAGAGCCAGGCGAAGAGCCGTCTCAAGCAAAATCCAAATGACCCGGATGCATTGTTCTCCTTAACCCTGGTATCGGGTCTGCGCTCCGATTATGCGGCGTTGATCGAGAAGCACAATCTGGCGGCGTTGCACTTTACGAAAGATGCGACCGGCTGGGCCAAACAACTCTTAGCCGTAGACCCGAAGTGCTACGACGCACATCTGGCGACTGGGGTTAGCCAATACATTATCGGAAGCATGACTGCGCCAGTGCGATGGCTCGTGCGCTTGGGTGGGCTTTCGGCCAACAAGCAGGCTGGCATCCAAGAGCTGCAGATGACGGCCGACCACGGCCACTATCTGGCTCCATTTGCGCGCATACTGCTGGCGATTGCCTACGTTCGCGAGAAGGACAAGCCTCGCGCGCGGGAACTGTTGGTCTCACTCGAGCGCGATTTCCCGCAGAACCCACTGTTCGCGCGTGAGATCGGAAGACTGGATGCTCAACGCTGAAGGTCAGTCTTTGAAATGCACCGCAGCATGCCGGTTCGCTGCTAGACGTATCCCAACGCTGCCCGGACGTTCATCGGCCATCGGGAAAATGTCGCAGCTCGGTTTTGGCTTCCACGCAAGAGATTGAGGAGTGGACGCGGGGTAAACCTTCGCTCGTCCAATTGCGCGAAAGCGCAAGAGTAGATCGGGCCAAGTTAGGTGCTATCCCAGGCAACAACTCACCAGATCACCGAAATGCCTATTTAGAGCAACTTCGCGTTTACAGACTACTCGTTGAGCAGCAACAGACGCTGCGAAGTGATGTGCAGAATCTTCTTCAAAAGCAACTAACGTTACGCAAAAGCCTGATGCAGAATCTACGGAAGACTCGTTAACCCGTCTCGCCGCTGACCAAAGGACAGCGCTTATCGGCCGCCGGAATTTGCCCGAGGTTTATGCACCTAGTAACGAATTGTGCGCAGTTGATTGTCTCTCCATAAAATCCTAGGTATAGTATCGCTTCCAGTTCTTCTACTTCGATCTCCCACCACCACGACAGTCTGCCCTCTCCGGAGGAGTGGCTGATGAAGGACGTTTATCAACTTTTGCGGCAAAAGGAAGCGGACGTTGCCCGTGTCCGCCGCGAAATCGAGGCTCTGCAATTTATCGCTTCCATGGACTGCGCGACACAGGCAGTGCAGCAGGAATTGGCGACGTGGATTTGTTGCAAGTGCAGCCATCAGTATTCCCGCAGCGCGGCAGAAAGTGTGAGTTGGATCTGCGAGGATTGTAATGTTCCACTTCTTGACTCTAGCGGGCAGCAGTTTACGGGAAAGAATGCGGCGAAAAAGGTGTTAATCGAAGCGTCCCATTAATTTAGGGCTGTACGATATTGCCGCACTGACGCAGAGGTCGCGCTAGAATAGAAACGTCTTCCCCGCCACTTCGTCCTACTCAGGCCTTGCAGTTCTTCTGCTGACTTTTTAGAAGGAGGAGTGTCGCATGACTCAGGAAGCGCAACAGTCTGAATCCCCGTACTCCGTGAAGATCGAGACCGCGACGGGCAGGCCCACTACTATCCCAATTGCCGTCTTGACACCGAAACAGTTGCAGGACTTCCTTCAGATTGATTTTAAGAGGTTGGCGGAAGAAGCAGGCGTAAAGGATGTCCGCGTTCACGTGGAGCGCGCTGTGGCTGCTGATTATGAGCAGGTCATCCGCGAGGTTGCCGATGGCCTGCGCTCAGCCAACGCAAGGGTGGCATGATGGGTTCATGTGGGGTCTAACATTTACGAGCCCCCGCGCTGCGTAATGAGCCCGTGACCGCGGTGTGAAAGTTTTTATGAATCCTGTCGCTAAAGTGTCGAGCGGATCCGCTCAAGACGGGGACCGGACCGCAACGATTCAATTGTTTCTGAATTGAACGAGTCGTTGTTATTAGGCATGAGCGCGCCAAAGCCTTGCGAAGCGAGTCATTGAGAGCATAAGAAATAGATTATTGGATCGCCATACCGCAAGTGCGTCGATGAGGGCCGAGCTTCACCAGCACTCGCAGGACTGCTTAGCGCTAATTCCAACTTCACAATAACCTGTGGCGCATCTTGGCGCTTTTGATTCGCGTCATGTCGAACAACCTGATGCGGGTGAACAGTCTCGAAGCGCCATGCGAACGCATCGATTCCTTGTTGTACTTCTCTTTCTGTCCCTATCACACAGTCGCGCACAGGTGAACGTCCTTACGTGGCATAACACTAATAAGCGAGACGGACGGAATACCACCGAAACAATCCTGACGCCCGCCAACGTGAATATGAGCACGTTCGGTTTGCTCTTCACGATTCCTGTGGACGGAAAGGTGGACGCACAGCCCTTATATGTCCAAGGGCTGACGGTGGCTGGCGCAAAGCACAATGTCCTGTTCGTGGCCACGGAGAACGATAGCGTCTACGCTTTTGATGCGGACGCCGGTGCTTTGTTGTGGCACAGATCCGTGTTCGGCGTTGGGGAAACCCCGAGCGATAACCGCAGTTGCGATCAGGTAGAACCTACGATTGGGGTGACAGCAACGCCTGTCATTAACCAATCGTTCGGACCACACGGAACCATCTACGTAGAGGCAATGTCAAAGAATTCATCGGGCCAATACTTCCACCGGCTGCATGCCCTCGATCTAACAACGGGAACAGAGGAATTCGGCGGGCCGGTGACAATTGCGCCGACGTACAAGGGTACGGGAGACGGTAGTTCCGGAGGAGAGGTGCGTTTTGATCCGGGTCAGTACAAGGAAAGAGCGGCATTGCTCAATTTGAAAGGTCTCATCTATTTGGGGTTCTCATCGCACTGCGACATTCGGCCGTATACAGGATGGCTGGTGGGCTTTGACGCGTACACGTTAATGCAGACGAATGTCATCAACGTGACGCCCAATGGCAGTGGAGGAGCGATCTGGATGAGCGGCGCCGGACCGGCGGCCACCGGAACTGACATCTACATTTTGACGGCCAATGGAACTTTCGACGCGAAGCTCAATGCATCAGGCTTTCCTACCTCGGGGGATTACGGAAACGCATTCGTGAAGCTGGAGACGGCTAGCGGCGAGTGGGGCATCACAGATTATTTCACGATGTCCAATACCACCACTGAATCAAGCGACGATACCGACTTCGGCTCCGGCGGCGTCCTGCTAATGGGGAATGTTTATGACGCGAACAAAAATGTCCGGGAGTTAGCGGTGGGAGCAGGTAAAGACACGAATTTATATGTCGTAGATCGAACCAACCTGGGGAAGTATTCGCCGAACGGCAATGACATATTTCAGGTGCTCCCAGACGCATTTGCAAAAGGGATTTTTAGCTCTCCCGCTTGGTTAGCCCCATATCTTTTTTATGGACCATCGGACGCCCCCATTCAAGCTTTTCAGTTCTCGGGCGGCAAATTTGCTGCGGCCCCGTCGAGCAAAACGTCGGAGAGTTTCGGCTATCCCGGTGCGACACCTTCGATTTCCTGCAACGGGCAGGAAAACGCAATTCTGTGGGCAGTTGGAAACCATTCCACCGCCGTACTCTATGCCTACGATGCTTTGGATCTGTCGAACGAGTTGTACAACAGTAATCTAGCCGCCAACGACCGCGACCATTTCGGGGCGGGCAACAAATTCATTACTCCGACCATTGCGAACGGTAAAGTATATGTGGGCACCACCACGGGGGTTGGTGTGTTTGGATTGTTGAAGTGACCGCTGCCGCCCGTGCCGCCGAGATTTGGCAGTTTACCCGAATTGTCAGAGTGCACGACTGTTCTCGTTTGGTAATACTCATAAACCGCCGAACACGATCGCGAGCGTATTGCGCCAGGTTACAAGACACAATGGGTCTCTGGCGATAAATCGCGAGATCGCTTAAAGAGCCGGAGTCGGACCGCCCGTCTGCGCTGCTTCAAGAGTTAGTCTGCCCGTAAGGTCAAGCGTTGGCTATCGCACTCAAGCAACGTCCTTCGCCATTCGGACGACTGTCATAGTGTGATCATCGCCGAGCGGGACATCGATATTCTCCAGCGCCGCGTAGCCTCTCGCACGGTAAAACGGAACGCCACTCAAGGTTGCGCCCATTTCCAGGCGTTTGAATCCCGCCGATTGGGCGGCTGCTTCACAAGCATCCAAAATCATCGTGCCAATTCCACGCCGCGCCCAGTCGGGATGGATAAAGAAGGCGCGAATCTTGGCGGGATCACGATTTGGATCGAGCAAAGTGTCATGGCGTCCAGTCCAATGGTCGCCGCCGAAAAGAGTTTTACGCTTGCTCCAGCCGCCACAACCGACAATGATGCCCTTCGTGCTCTCGGTGCTTGCGGCTTCGGCCACGAAATACGTTCCATCCGCGATTAATTGACTGTCCACACCGTAAACGGTTTTCAATGCAGCTTCGATTTGCCCAGGTGTGTAGTCGTTGGCCTGCAGGCCGCGGACCGAGGCGTCGATCAACTTCTGAAGAATAGGGACGTCCTCAGGCGTGGCAATGCGAATATGGATCGCTCTGTGAGTCATTGCATGTTCGTAGCCAATGATTTTGTCATTGCTGAGATCAGAGCGGTGAGTATTTTTTAAATGCAGATCTCTGGCTTCGCTCGGGATGACAACAAGCGCCGCTGTTTTAGTCAGCGTGCGCGGTGCGATACCAGTTTAAAAATTCGCGGAAGGCAGCGCCGCGATGACTGTATTTTGCTTTTTCTTCCGGACTCAACTCGGCAAAGCTTTTTTTAATTTCAGGAAAATAGAATAGAGGATCATAGCCGAAACCATTGTGCCCTCGAGGAGCCTCAAGGATGATTCCTTGCGCTTCTCCGCGAAAAACGCCTAAAACCTGCTGATCGCGCGCGGCCGCGATGACGCAGACGAACCGCGCAGTACGTTTCTCGCGTGGGAGATTCTTCAGTTCACGCAAAAGCCGGGCATTGTTTGCTTCGTCATCCGTGTTGATCGCGGCAAGGTGAGGGAACTCCGCGGCATATCGGGCCGAATGGACACCGGGAGCACCGCCGATCGCATCCACCTCTAAGCCGGAATCGTCAGCCAGCACCAGTTCGCCGCGAACGTACTGGCTGTATTCAGCAGCTTTCTTACGAGCATTGGCCTCGAAGGTCGCGCCATCTTCGACCACGGGGGTAATGGATGAAAAATTCGGTATGGGTTCGATCGAGATTCCAAAAGGGGCTGCGGCGCCGGCAAAGTCGCGGATCTTGCCAGGATTCGAGGTCGCGATCAGGACACGGTTCATGTGGCGTGCGCCCGATGCGTAAAAGACCATAGCAGAAGGCCGGAAGCAGTAAGTAACGAGATTAGTGCGCCGGCTGTCTGGTCCCAGGTACGAAGCAGCGTGATCTGAACATCACTCTGGCCGGTGACAATCGGGATCAGCACCTGTCCGGTGTTCTCGCGGGTTTGTGTTTCCACCCGATGCCCATTGACCTCCGCATTCCAAGCAGGGTAGTTGAATAGTTTGAGCACCAGAATGTCCGCATGATTGCTATCGACTGAGAAGAATTTTGTTTCTGCGTCCCATTGTTTCATGTGGACCGTGGGCTGCGCTCCCGAATCGGTCGATAGCAGCGGCGCATCAGGTTTGGTGTTGTAAGGATCGGCGCGCGCAGGCACGTATTCATCTACTCCTTCGTAGCCTGCCCCACTTCGGTGGGCCGACCATATCTGCAATGTCTGTAGCGTCATTCCACCACGGCGGCTGGATACGCACGGCAGCCCATCCTACGGC
>JAFAGX010000134.1 GCA_019237515.1 Acidobacteriaceae bacterium | reverse complement strand
GCCTGCAGATCAGGAGGGATCTTGAGCTCACGCACACGCGTGAATGCATTTTCAAGATCAGGGCGAGCTACGAGCATATAGCAACGCGCAATTTTGGAGCTCGGATGCTCCCGCCAGTCCCGCAGGACAGTGCCCATGGCGTTATGGACTCGCTCGGCGGCGCGGGCCAGTGTCTGATGTGAGTTCTGGCGTGCAAGCAAGTATGCTCTGCCGGAAGCCTCCCCCGTTTCATGATCTTTGAGCGTAAGACTTACTTCGATCTGCACGAGGTCACGCAACCGGACCAGAGCATTGCGGTACTCAGTTGCGTGCTGCTGCAGAAACATCCTGAGTTCAGACTCATCGGCAAGCAGCGTCGGGAACCGAAAAGGTATGATGGCCACCTGCCGAAGTAAATCCTGGAGGACGCGGTTGAATTCGAGAGCAGACTGGCGGATGTGATTGGGAGTGCTTGATGGATGGTAATCCGAGAGGAAACAAATCAGCCCGCTATCAGTCACCGTGCGAAGTGTTGCGCCTTGCACGCCACCGTTTGGAATTTCTGTGGTGCTGTTAGCTTCCGCGATGCAATAGGCGAGAAGGGACATAAGTCACTTGCGGTTATCGTGCTTGGAACCCGGAGGCGCAGGACCAAGCTGAAGATGTTGTAACGCGGTTTCGACCGAGGTAAGAATGACGTCCAAGCCGACATAGACCAGATCGACGCCGACAAGCGAGATGACCAGCTTGCCGCGAATCACGACTCCCTTATTCAGCACGTGATCGAGAACGTCCAGCAGGCTGAGGTCGTCGTTAGCCTCGCCGGTTGCGATGACCAGATTGTCGGCAACTTCGGCCATGATTATGCGATGTCCCGCGTAACAAATGAATATGGCGGCCAAGGCCCGCTGCATTCAATGTGCCGCTGGTTCTTCCATTCGCTCTCGAAACGCCTGAGGATCGAGTCGAACTTTTTCCGATTGCTGCGCTTCATCAGAAGAGAAACCTGGTAGCGGAGATCGCGGCGGCCGCCGCTGATTTTTCCACCTTCTGCGGTCGCGACCGAGAGCTTTTGCAGTTCCTTGGCGAAACGGTGGATCTCGCCGTCGTTCTCCGCCGGCTTGCGCGCGCGAAGCAGCGCCGACTTGGCCTGCAAATAGCTTCTGCCGCTTTCCACTTCCGGCAATTCCGCGAGTTCCGGACGCACTGCAAAAACCTTCACACCCCATTCTTCGTTCCCTTTGATGCGCTGCAGATCGGAAAGCAGCACAGGTTTGCGCCTCGCGACATCGGCCTGCAGAGAGGATTCGTTCAAGAAAACCGTGCCGAAACGTGCCGGCAGAACATCATTGACTTCCGCGATCGCTGCGAGCACTTCCTGGTGACGGGGAGTGGTCTCGGCCAGCCAGTCCAGATCTTCCATGTTCCTCGACAGATTGTCGGCAAAATCGGATTTCGAGACACGGCTGATCCAGCATGTCAGGTCGCCGCAACGAAGCTGTTCGACGGTTGCCTTGCGATCCACACCTAAGGTTTCGCGCTGTGGCATCTGCGCGCCCTGACTGATGCCGTACACGTAGAGCGCGTGTTTGTTTACGCCAGCTCCCATAGTTCACTTGTCAACGAACGCAGTGCTCGTTTGCCCGCGATTTCGGCCGGAAAATTCCGAACCACAAAAATCTTCATGTCACGAAAGCGTTTGCGAAGACGAGAAAGTGTGCTGAGTTGCCACTCTCTGGCCCGGCGGCAGCGGGCACAGTGGCGTACGTCTTCCGCAAAAAGCAACCGATTCACGAATATGGGCCCCGGTGATACGTTCAAGACTTTGAGCTCGTGCAGCAACCGCTCAGTTTCACGGTCTGGAAGGAACTCGGCCAACATCACCGTATGCACCCGGGCTGCCTTGCAATCGGCTAGCATCTTGGCCAGCGCACGCACGCGGTGGCTTAACTCCGCAACCTTTACGCCAGCATCCTGAGCGACAGCAAGTCTACGGTGGGCAGCCAGAGTTTTCAACAGCAGACGCGTCCAAACCAGAATCCGTTCTGGGGTCTTCAGAAGCTCAAGCGCGTGACCCGTCGGGGCCATGTCGATGAGTACGCGTTTGCGTGGCTCGGTTAAAAGATCCAGGATGCGAAAGACTGCCAGGAGCTCATCTACGCCCGGCGGAACACTATCAAGCAGTTGTTCAAAGAACTGGCGCTCGAACCACAGGTCGACATGGATTTTGGAAGCCTCTGACGCGGTATGCGAATCGATGAGATCTTTGACATGCGACGCCCAGTTGCGGAATGCCGCGACAGAATCCATTTCCGAGGCACGAAAATTCGGGTCGTTCAGGACCGCACTTGGACGATCGCCGACTTCGGTTTGAAAAACATCGTCCAAGGAAGGCGCGGGATCGACCGAACAG
>JAFAGX010000092.1 GCA_019237515.1 Acidobacteriaceae bacterium | reverse complement strand
GGCATACCGATCGAGGTGTATTCATAGACCGGCTCCTTGCGATGCCACACCTTGGTAATCACGACGGAAGTCATGTTCCGCAGGCCCGAAAGGTGTCCAGTGAATTCGCCATAGGGCCCGTCCGGTTCGCGAACCCCAGGAAGAACGTGACCTTCGAGCACGTACTCCGAACCCCAGGGAACTTGCAGGCCGTTTTTAAGCGTGAGGATTGGGTAAGGCTCCTCGCGCAAGGCGCTCGCCATTTTGTACTCATCCTGGCCGTAAAGCAGGGGCATCGCAGCCACGATGCTGATCACCGGATCGTTGCCGAGGGTAATGGCAATCGGCAGGGGTTTGTTTTTCCGCTCCGCCGCCGCAAAGTGCCGCGCGATATCGTGTTCCGGGACGAACTGTGCACTCAGCCGGTCCGGTCCTTTGACCTGAAAGCGATACATTCCGACATTTTGTTCGTCGAAGCTGTCGGGTTTGTCAGGATTCCGGGAAATGACCGCGGCCTTGTTGATATAGAGCCCGCCATCTCCAGAGTTCAGCCGGAAAAAAGGCATGAGCTCGTAGAGATTGATGTTGTTCTCGATCGAAACTTCTTGCCAGGGGGCGGTTGGTTTTTCCTCGATGGTTCCCTTCGAGAAATTCTGGTAACGTCGCGAAAATTCAAAAAATTGCTTCTTGGGCGGCGTATCTTTCGGCAAGCCCAACATAAGGGCCATGTTCGGCCACGATCCATGAACGTTGGTGACCAACTGGGGCTTTTGAAAGCCCCTGATGTTCTCGAACATAAGCGCCGGTGCGGTCTCACCGAGCCCCTTGTTCGCAGCAGAAGCGGCAGCCCCGATATCGGGCTCTGGCCATACCGGCTCGGTGATTCGCAGTAACTGGTCGTTGTCCTCAAGAACTTGGAGAAAACTACGAAGATCGTTGTAAAGCATCCTCTACTCCTGTTTCGTGATACCTTGCACCCTCTCTATAAAATTGGCTGTGTACTTTGGTCCGCTTCATAACTTCGGACTTCGAGTGGCGTGCGTCTGCGCGAAGCGTGTTGCCGCTCTGTCCCTAAGCCATTCCACCGGATGGCGGACGGGGACTCGATGCCGAACTGATCCAACACGCGATATAGAAGGTGGTCGATCACTTCCGCGAGGGTTTTCGGTTGGTTATAGAAAGCGGTCACCGGTGGGATCATCACGGCACCCATACGGCTGAGCGCTAGCATGTTTTCGAGATGTATTTCATTAAGAGGCGCCTCGCGAGGGAGCATTACCAGCTTGCGCCGCTCCTTGAGGATCACATCTGCCGCTCTGGTGAGCAGATCCGCAGCAAAGCCGGCCCGGATGGCAGCCAGAGTCTTCATGCTGCACGGGGCAATGACCATTCCATCGGTTCGAAATGATCCACTTGAGATGGCGGCCGCAAGATTGTTGTTGGAGTAAACCTGGGTTGCAAGGGCTTCCACTTGCGAAACGGAATAGGATGTTTCGTGCTGGATCGTCACGCGAGCCCACTCGCTGATGATGAGGTCTGTTTCGACGCCCTCCACCTTCAACATCTCGAGCAGACGGATTCCGTAGATTGCGCCCGTAGACCCGGAGATTCCAACGACTAGTCTCATAACGCCTTCTTGGTGATTGCGAGCGAGATGGTTGCCATAAAATTTCTTTTCCTGAGAAGGGCTCGCGTTTCCGGTTGAAAGGATGTGATGTAAGCGATAACACCAGAAGCGGGGAAGAGAAACAATTGACCGATGGTATCTACGACACCTTTGTATCAGCGAGCGGAGTGCGTGGACACTTTACTCTGCTTTCAAGAACAGCGCACCGAGAGGTGGCAAGGTCAATTCGAGCGAGTACGGGCGTCCATGAACCGGCCGCTCGGTGGCCTGGACACCACCGAGATTTCCCATTCCGCTGCCCCCGTATTCGCGCGCATCGCTATTGACTAGCTCTCGCCAGAATCCTCGCGATGGAACCCCGACGCGATATCCCAGTCGCGGCACAGGCGTAAAGTTCAACACCACCGCGATTATTTCCGCCGGGAATTTTGCCTTGCGGAGAAAGGAGATGGCGCAGCACTCATTGTCGTTCGAATCGATCCACTCAAAGCCCGCCGGGTCGGTATCGAGCTGGTGTAAAGCGGGAGATTCGCGATAAATCCGGTTCAGGTCTTCGACCCAGCGTTTCAGACCGCTGTGCATCGGATATTGCGAAACGTCCCAGTCCAGACTGCTCTCATGGTCCCACTCGCGAACTTGGCCGAACTCTCCACCCATGAACAGCAACTTTTTTCCGGCCTGGGCAAACATGTAGGCATAAAGCAGGCGCAGATTGGCAAACCTCTGCCATTCATCACCGGGCATTTTCGCAAGCAGTGAGCCCTTGCCGTGCACCACCTCGTCGTGCGAAAGCGGCAGCACGAAGTTCTCGGTAAATCCGTAGAGAGAACGAAAGGTAAGTCTGTCGTGGTGATATCTGCGATAAATGGGATCGAGCCGAAAATACTCCAGGGTGTCGTGCATCCATCCCATGTCCCACTTCAGCCCGAATCCCAGTCCGCCCACATACAGCGGCCGTGAGACCATCGGCCACGCCGTTGATTCCTCGGCAAAGGTCTGAATGTCAGGGTATTGCGCGTAGACCTCCTGATTGAGTTGGCGCAGGAAATCGATCGCCTCCAGGTTCTCGCGGCCTCCGTATTGGTTCGGAATCCATTCGCCGGGCTGGCGCGAATAGTCGAGGTAGAGCATGGAGGCGACCGCATCCAGCCGGAGCCCGTCAATGTGATATTTGTCCAACCAGAACATGGCGCTTGAGACGAGGAAGCTGCGAACCTCGTTCCGTCCGTAGTTGAAGATGTAGGTGTTCCAGTCGGGATGAAAACCCTTGCGCGGGTCGGCGTGTTCGAACAAGTGCGTACCATCGAAATACGCGAGGCCGTGGGCGTCCGATGGGAAGTGCGAGGGCACCCAGTCGAGGATGACGCCGATCCCGTGCTGATGCAGGCAATCGACGAGGTACATAAAATCCTGCGGAATGCCGTACCGTGCAGTGGGTGCAAAGTAGCCGGTGGTTTCATATCCCCAGGAGCCGTAAAAGGGATGCTCCATGACCGGAAGCAGTTCCACGTGCGTGAAACCCATGCGGCGGGCGTATTCGGCCAGGCGTGGAGCTAATTCCCGGTAGCTCAGCGAGCGGTTGTTCTCTTCGGGTACACGTTGCCACGATCCCAGATGAACTTCATAGATCGAGATCGGCGCCGACAAAGAATGGCGAGTCTTCCGCGTTTTCATCCAATCTGTGTCGGACCATTGGTAGTCGAGGTCCCAGATCACGGACGCGGTGTTCGGCGGCGTCTCCTGTCGAACGCCGAACGGGTCGGCCTTGTCCACCACATATCCCTGGTACTGGGAGCGCACGCGAAATTTGTACAAGTCTCCTTTTTTTGCGTCTGGGATAAATCCCTCCCAGATGCCCGAAGTGCCCGAAGGGCTTAACCTATGCTTGTGCTCTTCCCAGTCGTTGAAGCTGCCGATGACGCTAATCTCTCGCGCATTCGGAGCCCAAACCCGGAACGACGCGCCAGATCTCTCATCGGACCGAGCCAGATGAGCGCCCAATTTGTCGTAAGCGCGAAAGTGGCGGCCTTCGTTGAAGAGATAAAGGTCCTGGTTTGTGAGCAAGCTGAGGTTTAATGGATCGTTCGCAGGGGCGGACACCGCCATTGCAGTTTCTCCATCAGGCGGCACGCGGCAGACTCCTTGGCAAGTTCAAGGTCGCGCGCGACCGCAGCACTCCGAGCAGAGTCGCCCGTGTCACGATGCCTTCCACACGCCCATTCGAGACGACGGGCAATTGATTGACGTCTTCCGTTCCCATCACTTCGAGCGCCTCGACCGCGGGCGTATCGGCGGAAACAACGCGAATCTTGTGCAACGGGCGCGTCACTTCGCGCACGGTCGTGTATGGCCAGCGATCGGCAGGCACGGTTCGCACCTCGTTCGCTGTGATCAAACCGACCAGTCGATCGTCCTCCATGACAAGAAAGCAGCGCCGACCGGTGCGCAGCAACTGTTCGTCAACAAATTCCTGGATGGACATCGCGCGGTCGACCTTCGGGCAGTCCGTGGACATTACGTCTTTGACCTGCAATCCGCGGAGAAGACCGCCCGCGCGTGACTGAAGATAGGTGGCCCCGGCGGCTTGCAGAAGAAACCAGCCGATGAAGGCGATCCACAGTCCTCCCAGACCGGCGCCCTGGAAAAAACGGAGAATGCCAAAAGCGATGAACAGAACGGCGATGAATTGCCCAACCACTGCCGAGGCGCGAGTGGAACGTTCCGCGTCATCCATCGCCCACCACAAGACGGCGTGCAGCACTCGTCCCCCATCGAGAGGAAAGCCCGGAATCATATTGAAAGCGGCCAGCGCGAGGTTGATATAGCCAAGCCAGACGAGCAGAGCCGTTCCGGGAGTATCCGGCGGGACCCGCGGAATCCAGCCAGCCAGCCGGGCGCATGCGAGCAGCACCAGGCCAAGCAGCCCGCTGGTGAAAGGTCCGACAATGGCCATCCAGAATTCTGTTTTGGGGTCGGAGGCTTCCTTCTCGATCTGCGCAACACCCCCGAGGAGGAAAAGGGTGATTTTGTGAATGGGTAGCCCGCGCGCTTTTGCGACCAGAGCGTGAGACAGTTCGTGGGCGTACAGGCAGGCAAAAAAGAGCAAACCGGTAATAATCGCTGTGGTCCAAACCAGCGCTTCGCTCCAATTCCGGTTGACCGCATGAAATTGAGCGACCAAAGAAAATGTAATGAGTAGCGCGATGACCCCCCAGCTGTAGTGCAGCCCGAGTTCGACTCCGAATATTGTGCCGAGCTTGATTTGTGATTTCATCGCTTTTACCTCCCGCGCTACTCCATCATCGTCCAGGAGTTGTCAGGCTGGGTGGAAGCGATGTCGGTTGATGCTGCATCTGCCTGGTTTCCGAAATCCTTTTCGTAGGCGGTGCCATCGGCCTTTACCAGAAACGTCATCACGCCCGACGAACGATACTCAGCCGGAAAAGCCAGGATCACGAACCCATCTGAGCTGCGCAACAAGATGCGGTAGTAGTAGCCATGAAATGGCTGGGAGCGGGGAGATCCCACTGAACTCACCCCGGCCAGCGCCAAGTAGGGCCCGATCGGACTTTTGGTTGCATCATTATTATTAGGGTTACTCCAATACAGCCCATCGCGGGAGTCGCCGTCGCTGACAAACTTCGCCGTAAACCGATGTTCGGTGCCCTGATAGTCCCACTCGGCGTCCACCAGCGTGTGGCATACTCCAAGCGCCTCCATTTCGTTATTGCCAACTCGGCGGTAGCGGATCTCCTGCCCGCCGAGATCCGTATCGAAATACCAGCCTCCATCGTCGTGTACCAGGGGAATGGGCAGGGGCCAGTTTTCCGCTCCTACATAGAGGGCGACCGTGTCGTCGGGTTCGGTGACGAGGCGGTGCATCTGCTCGTATTTCTGGACGAATTGGGATTGCTCTTGCTGGCGCTCGTTCGTGTCCGGACTCCAAGCGACGATCTCAGCGGCACCAGGCCCGAGAACCATGACCAGGTTGCTCTGGTCGCTGCTACGACTGGCGTCATAGAGCGCCGCGGCTGCATCCGCGGGAGTGGAGAACCTTGGCGCCTTCGGCTGCTGGATCGATGGCGCGGCGGGTGTCGATACGGCGGCATGCTTGGCCTGGGGAGGCATACACGCCAAAGTGCACGCGAGCAAGACGAGGGGCAGCATTGCCATCATTTTCTGGATCATGATTCTATGGGCACGAAACATACGAACTCTCTCCCTCTAAAATGTGAGCTTGGACCGGCTGATGCGAAACTAACGTCGCCCTCCCCCGCCACCGTGGAAGCCACCTCCACCGTCTCCACCGTGGAAGCCGCCTCCCCGAAACCCTCCGCCGTGGAAGCCACCGAAGCTGCTTTGACCGCGGGCGGAGAATCCCCGCGTCACGCCACCATGATTGATTCCACTGAATGCCCCCGAGCGAACTCCCGATCCTTCTCGAGGAGGTGAAAACCCTCGATAACCCCCGCGATCGCCCGTTCGGCCCGGGTTTCCACCCATGTGCGAGAAGTCGCCTCCTCTATCGGTGCCTCGGCCGACGTCGTGTCCCCCGTCGTGTCGGGGATCGCCTCCTCCGGCGTCGTGTCCGCCGTCGTGTCGGCCATCGCGTCCTCCGGCGTCGTGTCCACGGCCGTGTCGGCCATCGTGTCCTCCGTCATCGCGGCGGCCGCCGTAGTAGGCCCCACGGTCAAAGAATGCTGGCCCGCGTGCATAGTACGGGGCGCGATGGAAAAAAATTCCGTGGTGATGCCAGTCCACTCCCCACCAGTGCCATCCCCAACCGAATCCATAAAATGGAGCGACCGGAAAACCAACACCAAAGTAGATTCCGGAACCGGCCCACCACAGATCCGGGATTTCCACCCAATATGGCCAGGGCGCAATCGCGTAGCCGTACACCAGCCACGGATCGTAAGCCGGAACGTAGACAACCTCGGGATCAACCGGCTCAATATCAATCTGATTGTCTTGATCTTCTACATTCAGTTGCGCGGTCGATGCGAGATGGCCCGCTTTTTTCGCCCTCTTACGCATCTCCTGCACGGCATTCATGACATCTCCCTGCTGGTTGTAGTAGGCGTCGCCGAGTTCCGAGGTCCATCCCAGATTTTTGCTCAGGTTGGCCAGTACCGATGGAAATTGAACTAATGCCTTCACGCTCGGGTCCCAAGGCTGCAGGTCGACCTGGCCTCCGAGTTCGGTCGAATTCAACCAGCGGTGTGAATTCAGAAAATCCTCGGCTTCGGTAATCTGGGCGGGAAAAGTCGAGGCGGATAATACCTGCGCTATCAAGGCATCTGGATAAAGCGCAATGGGGGCCACGAGGCGATCCAGTTGCTCGC
This sequence comes from Acidobacteriaceae bacterium, assembly GCA_019237515.1. Next base: position 25,657 of record JAFAGX010000092.1, on the reverse strand, counting down.
CCGAGAGCTTCGCATACGGTGCCGCGGCTGATCCGGAGTCGTCCGGTGGCGACCCGGTCGACGAGTCTGAAGCCTGGCCCTGATCCTCCGCGTTCTGCGCGGCTAAGCCCCCCCTTCCAACGAGGATCAAGTAAGCAGCCACGACAATGGCAACGACGGTTCCAAATCGCCGAAGGTGAGAAACAAGCCGGTTAGAAATAAGCCACCTCCAAAGATCCTGCCATTCTGAGTCCGAGAAGCTTAAGAAGGGTTCACGGTACAAAAGTATGAAAAGCATCATTCTGTCGGCTGGCAGGCATCTGCGACGGATTTCGATCCGGATCATCTAATTGAACGTGATCAGAACAAGTTTTCGAATTTTACTTCCCTGTTTCCTTGCCATTTCCTTCGTTGCTGCCCAGGCCGAGTCCGCGAGGACTGAGACGACGTCCGGGCCAGGTCTCCCGAATTTCGGCCAGGTTACAGAAAACCTCTTCCGCGGCGCCCAGCCGAGTGCAGACGGCTTTGCCAGGTTGCGGAACATGGGCGTGGGGCTGATAATCAATTTCCGCCAGGAGCCCGCGGAAACGGCACTCGAAAAACGTGAGGTTGAGGCCCTCGGAATGCACTACATCGGCATGCCCTGGAGCGCGCACGACGATCCCTCAAACACCCAGGTCGCTGAATTTCTGGAAGTCGTTCGCGCCCATCCAGACACGAAGATATTTGTTCACTGCCTCCACGGCGCAGATCGCACGGGAGTAATGGTCGCTGCCTACCGCATCGCGATCGAACACGAGAAAGTCCCCGACGCCATCTCGGAAATGCATCGCTTCCACTTCGACAGCTTTTGGCATCCGCAGCTTGCTCGGTACGTGAAGGCACTCCCGTCTTTATTGCAAAGCGAACGAGTCTTCAAGAACCTTGCCGTAGCACCGGCCCTACCGCCTTGCAAGGGGCATGAGTAATAGGTATCCCAGTTCACCCTGCCAGCTTGATCTCGGTTTTATAAGCGTCCTGCAGAGCTATATCGTTCGCGCCGATTCTCGTCACTTCTCTGTCCCGAACTCACCATCCCGACAGCAACGACGATTGCCTTCGACAGGTGTCCCTCCTGACTAAGAAAAGAATAAAAAAGCTCATCGTGGCAATCGCCTTGCTGTAGGTCGATTCTCAATCGGCCGCTCGGAGAAGACTCCAGATTGCATAGCCGCACGCGAGTAAGGGTGTACAGCTTTTGACACAAAGTGCCAGAAACCTGTCCATTCTGGAGCTGTCCGTCGCGGAAAATTCGTCGTTTCGGGGCCCTTCACCGCACCGAAGTTGGTATTTGTTTTGCTTTTCAGGTGGGCAGAAGAACCTTCCAGAGCCTGTATGGATATGAACCTGGACACCGAGACATTGCGAGGCGAGACGGTGAAGATGCAACCGAAGACACAAGAGATTTTTGTCCGCTACTCCGAAGGGGTGGAAACGGTACCCGACGGCGAGGCAGCGACCTCTGACGAGATCGTTGCGACATTGCTGGAGATCGCCAAAAAAGTGGGAGAGCGGCAGCGTCATACGGTGCGGGCCGTTCACGCGAAGAGTAACGGTCTAGTAAAGGTGGAAGTTACAGTTCTGCCGGCTCTCCGAGAGGAACTAAGCCAGGGCCTGTTCGCGAAACCCGCGAGCTACAGCGCTCTCATGCGCTTCTCGAGCGAACCCGGCGACATTCTCTCCGACCATACCTCCACTCCACGCGGTCTGGCTCTCAAGATCATCGGTGTCGAGGGAGAGATGCTTCCGAACCATCGAGGCCAACTAACCCAGGATTTCATTTTTAACAATGGAAGCACATTCGCCGCGAACGCTGACGCGTTCCTCAAAGCGATTCAGTTCCGCGCAAAACATCTGGACGATCCTGATGAATTGAAGCAGGCGGTGAGTTCAGTGGCGCAGGCAGCAGAAGAAACCCTCGAACTGGTTGGGCGCAAATCCGCATTTCTCAAGGGCATTGGCCACCCCCAAACCCATCCACTCGGGGAGACGTATTACACTGCGGTGCCGCTGCGATTCGGCGACTATTTTGGCAAGATGCAACTGGTTCCTGTTTCCGATAATCTCACTGCCCTGCGAGGCAAACACGTCGATCACCCGCACAGATGGAACACCTTGAAGGACAGCATCGTTGCCTTCTTTCAAAAGGAAAGCGCAATTTGGGAACTACGTGTTCAGCTTTGTACCGATCTCCGGAAGATGCCTGTCGAGGACGCCTCTGTCGAATGGGACGAGCACCTCAGCCCTGCTCTCACGGTTGCCCGGGTTACGGGGCAACCGCAAAATGTATACTCGGATGCTCGCCGGGTCTGGGTCGATGAGCAGCTCAGCTTCAATCCCTGGCATGGCCTGGCCGCGCACCGTCCTTTAGGCAGCATCATGCGCGCCCGCTTAAAGGCGTACCAGGCATCCAGCCAATTCCGCCACGCCGCCGAAGGTCGCCGGATCGTGGAACCTCTCTCCATCGAGGAACTGCCCGACTAACTCAGCCAATGTTATTACTGGCCTCTCGATACTACCCTCTCAGAAGGATCATCAGCACAAACAGTGACGGAAGGTAAATAATCGAAGCCGAAAGTAGCTGTCGCGCCGAAGCATTGGACTTTCGAAGGGCGAACTGTGCTCCGTAGTATAGAAAGCCGGCGCCTAAAAGCACGGCTCCCAGACGGTAAGCGGCGTTCGTTTTGCTGGTTAAGGCCGCCAACAAAGTGACCGGCACCAAGAGCGCGAGCGGCAACAGGGTTTGCCAATTCACCAGACGATCCCTTGCGCACTCGTCTCTTGGCAGCACCCGATAACCGGCACGAGCATAATCATCGCGATACATCCACGCGATCGACATAAAGTGCGGGAACTGCCACAGGAACAAGAGGACGTAAAGTATCCATGCGCCGAAGCTGAGCCGACCGGAGGCTGCAGCCCACCCAATCAGCGGCGGCATCGCACCCGAAAATGCTCCGACCAGAGTGCACACGGGCGATTTCCGTTTGAGCGGAGTGTAGAGAAACAGATAAGACAACAACGTGCCCAACGCCAGCAAACACGCGAACAGATTCACTGCAGCAAGATAAACAGTTCCGAGAACCGATAATGCAATACCAAACCACAAAACTGCTGAAGGACTTAAGCGTCCGGCCGCCAGCGGACGCCGGGCGGTTCTGCGCATCTGGGCGTCGAAGCGCTGCTCGATGTATTGATTCAGGGTGCCGGTTCCGCTGGCTACGAATAACGTTCCCAGCACTGCGTTGATCGATCGCAGAACTGGAAAATCGTGCCGCCCGGATGGGCTACCCAAATAGAAGCCAGCAAAAGTCGTTACCACGATCAAAAAGTTCACTTCTGGCTTGGTAAGCGCGAAATAGTCGAACCAGGTCTTCGGTTCCCAGAAGCGACTGCACTTCCGGACGGGCAGTTCGAATGCGGTTAGAATCGGTTCACTCACCACGTTCAGACAGCCTCCAGGCTCTGCGAAACTACCTTCGTAATCCTTGCATTGGGGATTTTCAACGGAACCGTATCGCCCTGAGGATGACATTGAGGCGACAGAAGACACACGGTTAGAATCGCCCCGGCCTCAAGGTAAACGATTGTGACCAGGGTCCACATCAATGCGGCCGCACACTGCTGATCGACCAGAGGAGAAAACCCTAATAAATGCGAGGACGAGAAGTACATTGGGTAGACAACGCGATCGGAAAACACCAGAAATCCCGAGAGGATGTCGCAGGGTAAGGTGGCGAAAAAAAGATACAGGATCAACGAGAGATCCTGCCGGGACTCGCCCCCGAGAGGTTCAACGACCGGCCACCAGAACAGAAGACCGGTCGCCAGAAAGGATAGCTGTTCGAACCCATGCCATCCAGGAGATTGCATTCCGAGCGTGAAGAATCTCGGGATGTGCCAACCGACCAGGGCCGCGCAGGCAGGGATCCAGAATAATTCAAGTCTTCCCTCAAGCTTGCCAACCCCCTTCGCCGTGTCTGACCGCCACAACCGAACCCGCAGGCCTTCTACGAATCGACGCGGCAGGCCTTGTAACACGGGGTCGACCGGTGCACCGAGCCAGATCAGTGGGGGAGCGAGCGTCATCAGGAGCAGATGTCCGAGCATGTGGACCGTGAGCAACTCGTGATCAAGCCGAGCCATCGGCGATGCCACTGCAACCCAGATGAAGAACAGTCCCACGAGAAAACTGAAGACACGCCACGCCGAAGTTCCTTTTGTGGGACTGGGCCGGAGAGACAACCATCCCCGCAGGTAAGTGAGCGCTATCCAAACGATAATCAAAGTGACTGACGCTGATTGGTACGATCCCAATGCGGCATGGTGGAGATGTGTCATGGTGCTGCTCTCTTACGGTTCGCACCCGCTTCTTGCTCATCGCTGAGCGCGATCGCGCGTGAGGCATCGCGCGCGGGCGCTTGCCCTTTGGGGTGTAGCGTCTCAAGATACGCGACCAGCGCCGTTGTCTCCGCCGGACTCAAGTTCTTTCCATAGGCCGGCATGTTGCCGCCGCCCTGAATGACCTGGCGGATCAGTTGGTCTTGCGTAAGGCGCACGGCCACGGTGTCGAGAGCGGGTCCTCGTTGTCCGCCACTTTCTCCCAGGGAGTGACAATTGCGGCACTGTTTCACCTGAAAGACCAGCGCGCCCTGCCGCTCCAGCGCGGTCGAACCCCGGATGTATCGATCGGGTACGGGATCGCTGCTCCAGGCGTTCATGTGCGGGCTCCAGGGTGTGTATCCCGCGAGATGAGTGAAAGTCCCGAGCGTGATGGCGATCAACAGCACAGTCAGAACCGCGATCGGCCGGCGCTTCCAGCTCTTCTCGCCTTCCCCGGAAAGAAACGGAAGAAGCACGAGGCCGGCGATGACCACTACGGGTCCGATCAGAAGTACAGGTGTCTCAAGCGACGGCGGAAGCAGAGAGAGCAAAGCATAGAGCCATAAGAAAAAGTAATCCGGCTTGGGGACCGTTTGGATGATCGTCGGATCCGGTTGGCCCGTTGGCCCGAAAGGACCGAAGTACAGCGCGCACGCGGCGACTGCGAGGATAATGAACGCCGCGAAGAACATATCCTTCCACGCGCCATAGGAGAAAAACGGCACGCCATCTTTCTTGGTTAGCTCGTGGTACTCGCTGATGTAGGTCGCGCGCTTCACGATACGGCCCGGCATCGGCCACTCGTTGATCCCGAGCGTCAGCACCATCAATACATGGAGACATACGAAACCGATCAGTAGCCCCGGAATCACGAACACATGCAGTGTGAAGAATCGCGACAGAGTCGCACCCGCGACGATCGGCCCTCCCAGCATCAACTTCACGATTGCAGGACCGAGAATGGGAACGCGGCTTGCGATGGACGCGCCGATGCCGAGCCCCCAATAGGCGTCCTGATCAAAGCGCAGTACCTGGCCGCTGAACGCCATCCCCAGTGTCATGAGCAAAAGAAAGACGCCGAGGATCCAAGTCAGTTCACGGGGAAACTTGTACGCGCCGAACAGAAATACCTGCACCATGTGAATCAGGACGATCGCCACCATGAAATTCGAGCCCCAGCCGTGCATCGCGCGGATGAACCAGCCGAGAGTGACGCCGTGGTTCAGGGCCTGGAGGCTGCTCCACGCCTCGGCGCCCGAGGGCACATAGACCAGTGCCAGCAGACTTCCGGTCACGATTTGCAGCAGGAACACGGTAAGCGCGGCGCTGCCGAACACGTACCACCAGCTCGAGGTGTTTCGCGGGATCCGATGTTGGGCGGCCTCGCGAATCGGAGCGGCCAGCTGCAATCTGCGGTCGAACCAGGCTCCAATCTTTGCCAGCTGGAATTTTCGAATCATGAAGCGCATGATTTTTTCTCTCTGGCGAGCTCGGCGACCGCCGCACCCGGCGTGGGTAGTTCGCCGGCCTGGATCGTAACCAGGCCGTTCTCAACCCGGTATGGATATTCAAAAAGGCCGCGTTCCGGAGGACCGGATGCCCGCGAGCCATCCCGGTAGTACGCTCCGCCATGGCAGGGACACATAAAAAGGCCGGATTGCGGAAACCAGCGGACCGGACAACCCAGATGGGCGCAATTCACAGCGAAGACCTGGAACTGTTCTCCCGCAATGCGCCGTACCCAGCAGGCCGTGTCCGCGGTTTTGCCATCGGTCGGCGTGACGTATGGATTCCGAAATGTAGCCAGCCGGGTTTCCCCTTCCGGAAATTCGCTGACCCGTCCCAGTGGCACCCATGAGAGATAGCCGTTGCCGCGACCGCGAGTAATCGAGGAAAAAAGAAATCCCACGATCGGTACGGCGACGACGCCCGCAGCAACCGCATTAAATAAAATTCCCAGCTTCGTGAGGAACCCGCGCCGGGAAATCGCGGTATCGATCGTTGCCGTATTCGGCGGAGCAAGTGCAGCCTTCGTGACCATGGTTCTCGACTCCTAGTGATGCCCGTTGTTCGCGATGGAATACGGTTGGCCGGGGCTCTGGACCCGGTGAGACAAGAGCCATGCCACTACGTCGGTAATTTCCTGGTCCGACATGGGCTTCCCGGGTACGTCTCCGCGCCAGTCGGGCGCGCCCAACTCCGGCCGGCCGAAAATGACAATCGTGCGCAGCCCTTGATCGCTCACCAGCGCGAGAAATGAATCATTCGTAATGGCACTGCCTTTGGGTCCGCCTTGCCCCCGTGCACCATGGCAGGAGGAACAATAGGTCTTGTAAGACGCTTCCCCATGCTCAAAGTCTCCGGCGGACTTCGCCGCGTAAGAAGGCGGATTAGCTCCATCGAGAATCCCTTTTTGTGACCAGCGCGAATAGATTCCTCGGGTGATCACGCCGATCTGCTGATCGGTCAGGGTTCCGCCAGCGCTTTGCCCAAATGCCGGCATGGAAGTTCCGCGCACGCCGTTGGCAATGATTTTTCGCAACGGGCTCTCGTCCATGACCGCAAGATAAACCGGATCTGCCAATCGAATCGCCGCTCCCCCGCGGCCTTCCGCTCCGTGACAAGCCGCGCAGTTTTCGCCGTAGAGAGTCTGGAAGTCGGTGATCTGATACGGCGCCGGCACTTCTGAGCCTTTGGCTGGCCGCCCAGGCGGAGAGCTGCAGGCGGCCAGCAACAGACTCAGCATTGCGGCCGCACACCGATAGCGAAATTTGCTCATGACCGTGTCTCCCCTTCGCGGGGTGGAGTAAGTCCCGGAGCCTCGATCCCGGCGCGGATGACGAAGGACAGGTTTTCGCGGGTGGGCGTGGGCGAGTGGCGGATGACTACGAGTCCGGCCACGATTCCAAAAGCCACCTGCGATGCAATGAACCATGGCCAGTCAATATGGCTCGCGAGCAGCGGATTCAACAGCCCGAGAATGGAGTAAAGCAGCCCCGACCAGAGTGCTGGGGCAATCAGTCCGCCCAGGAGAATCGGCCGGCGCGGAAACATGGGAAGCATCGCGCCATAGAGCAGTCCCACCAAGGTCGACACCACAATGTGAAGGCCCAGAGCAATGGCGAAACTGTCCGCATGAAAGGTATAGAGCTGTGTGGGGCCGAGTTTCAGCGATTCGGCATATACGGCAGCGGCAAGAAGATTGATCGGATACCAGATGCTTCCCGCTTTCAAGATGCCGTACATACAAGCGAGAACCGCCATCGCTACGCTTCCCGCCAGTCCACCCTTCACACCCGCCGAAACCGGATAGGTATGAACCGGCAGCCAGGCGCGCTGGTACGCTGGAACAGTAACCCGCTCGACGATCCGCCGTTCCGTCGTGACGCGAATCCGTTCTGCAACCACCGGCACACTCACTTCGTCCCCGTGGGGGAACACCTCGCGAAACCAGCCGACCGCTCCTGAGAGCGCGAGCAGCGCACCCAGCAAACTCACCGAAACGCTCGTGACCAGACCGGCGAACAATAAGGTGCATCCAAAGGCCAAGACCAACGGCCAGGCTGTCGGCGCCGGTATCTCGATCTCCCGCGGAGCCTCGCGGTTTTCGCTTGCTTGTTCGATCGTCTGCACGGTTGCGATTTCCTTTTCGTCGCCCTCAACGTCCCAGAACGTAAACTACGGTGAAAACGACGACCCAGACTGCGTCGACAAAATGCCAGTACAGCGACAACACTTCGATTCGACGGGAGTGTTCGCCGCCGAGCCGGCCGGCAAAGGCGAAGAGCCCGACAATAGAGAGCATGATGAGTCCTGCAGTGACGTGAAACGCGTGCAGGCCAACCAGGGAGTAATAAGTTGTTCCAAACAGATTGGTGGAGATCGTGAGGCCGTGTTCGTAGATCAGGCGGTGCCATTCCCTTCCGGTTCCAAAGAGAAACAGTCCGCCCAGCAGAATCGTGAGCCACCACAAGCTTAAAAACGCGCTGCGCTTGCCATCTTCGAGAGATTTTCCCGCATAGTGAATGGTCAGGCTGCTTGAGAGCAGGCAGATCGTAAAGAAAATCGGGGTCTCAAGCACTTCGCGCGGTGTGGGTCCGGTCAGACTCTTCTCCAGGTAGAACAGGTAAGCGACGACGAAAATCGTGAAGATCGCTGATTCGGCAATGATCAGCGAGGCCATCGCGACCTTACCGCGATACGGAAGATCCCACCGCCGCGGTACTTCATCAAGTGATATGGCTGCTGCGCTCATTCCTTCATTTCTCATTCATACTGGCTGTCCGGATCTTCCGGATGCTTCAGGTCCCACAACGGACGGCGGCTCGCCACCACCGGAACAGTCGCGAAGTTGTAGGCCGGCGGTGGCGAACTCGTCGACCACTCGAGCGTCCAGGCATCCCAGGGATCGTTCCCCGCTTCATCCCCCTTGAAATAGGAAACGATTAGGTTCCACACGAAGATCAGAATGGCAATCGCCTGAATGAAGGCGCCGATCGAGACGATCAGGTTCAGCGTGTCCCAACCGCGCCCGGGTTCGTAGGTGTAGATGCGACGCGGCATGCCGAGCAATCCGGGAATGTGCATCACATCGAACGTCATGTGGAAACCGATCAGGAACAACCAGAAATGCCATTGGCCAAGACGCTCGCTTAGCAAGCGGCCGGTGATCTTCGGATACCAGTAATAAAACGCTCCGAAGAGAGCAAACATGATCCCGCCCACGATCACATAGTGAAAATGCGCGACGACAAAATAGGACAGACTGAGCTGCCAGTCGAAGGGCGCCACCGCTTGCATGATGCCGGTGAGACCTGCGATCAAGAACTGAAACAGGAAGCCGATCGAAAACAGCATGGGCACCTTGAACTGAATCTTCCCGCCCCACATGGTGCCAAGCCAGTTAAAGATCTTGATTCCGGTGGGCACACCGATCGCCATGGTGGTGATCGCGAAGAAGCTGTTGGCGTAGGAATTCATGCCCACGGTGAACATGTGGTGCGCCCACACGCTGAGGCTGATAAAGCCGATGCCTACCGAGGCCGCCACCATAACCGGATAACCGAAGATCGGTTTGCGGGAAAAGACCGGAACGATTTCCGACAGGAAACCGAACGCCGGAATGACCAACACATAAACTTCCGGGTGACCGAAGATCCAGAAGAAGTGCATCCAGAGCACCGCGGACCCACCGGCCTGGGTGTCGAAAAAGTGCCCTCCGAGATAGCGGTCGATCATCAACATGATCTGTGCAGCGGACAACGGCGTCAGCGCAATCAGCACGAGGCCCGCCATCACCAGGTACAGCCACACCAGCAGGGGCATGCGATTGAGCTTCATGCCAGGGCATCGCAGACAAAAGATTGTGGCGATAATGTTGATCGACGTTGCGATACTTCCAAACCCGGAAACCAGAAGTGCAAGCGTCCAATAGTCCGAGCTGTGACCTGGTGAAAACGCGCGCGCCGTTAGTGGCGCGTACGCCCACCATCCCACGTCAGGGGCATTGCCCGCGCCATACAGTCCGCTTCCCCCAAGAAAACTGAAGTACAGCAGGAGACCGCCAAATGCCGTGAGCCAAAAACCGAATGCATTCAGCCGCGGGAACGCCATGTCCCGTGCGCCAATCATGAGCGGGACGAGGTAGTTGGCGAAGCCGAAAAGAACCGGCATCACCACGAAAAAGATCATGGTGGTGCCGTGCATGGTGAACATCCGGTTGAAGACTTGCGGAGAGACAAAATCGTTCTGCGAATGCGTCAACTGGATGCGAATGATCAGGACCTCCAGGCCACCGCACACCAGGAACACCAGCGCGTAACCGATATAGAGAATCCCCAGCCGCTTGTGATCGACCGTCGTCACCCATTCGTGAAGCGTTTCTACCCACGGTTTCTGCGTGGCCGGCGTCGCGGGAATTGTGATCGCGTTCGATGACATCGCTGTTCTTTGTTTCTGTTCGGACTTTCCTACCGAAGCGTCTCCAGGTAACTCACCACTGCGTCCAAATCCGAATCGCTTAACTTCATCGCAGGCATCAGCGAACCATGTTTGATCGCCTCCGGATTCTGGATCCAGCGGCGAAGATTTTCCGGCGTGTTGAGCGCCGCGCCCGCGGCGATCGTGGTGCGGCTCATCAAATGGGTCAAGTCTGGACCAAAGCGCCCGTTCGCGACGGTGCCGTTGATTGCGTGACAATTAATGCAGGCCGTGGATTCGAATACCTGCCTGCCCGCCGCAACCCGTTCGTCTCGAATTGCTGGCTGCTGCTGTTGACGCACCCACTCCGCGAATTCTTCGGGGCTATCGACCGACACGCGCAGCAGCATCTTGGCGTGCTGGGTTCCGCAGTATTGCGCACATTGACCGAGAAAGACGCCGGTGCGCTCGGGATCCATCCACATCCGGTTGGGATGATCCGGAACCAGGTCCGTCTTGCCGGCCAACTGCGGCACCCAGAAACTGTGGTCGGTATCGGCCGAGAGCAAATGCAAAAACGTCGCCCTGGGATGGGCGCGCTCGCTTACCGGTATGTGCAGCTCGTTGGCAGTGACCACGCCTAGTTGCGGGTAGCGGTATTCCCACCAGAACTGATGGCCAATGATGGTGACTTCCACCGCGTTCGCGGGCATGGGAGCATCCTCGATCGCGTGGATGCCTCGCGCCGTCGCCACAAACAAGACGACCACAATCAAAATTGGGATCACCGTCCAGGCCAGTTCGATCTGGGTGCTTCCATACACTTGGGCAGGCTCGCTGGTCACGGTCGCTGATCTGGATCGGAATTTGACGATCGCATAGACCAGCAGGGTCGAGACCACCAAAAAAATCATTCCCGTGATAACCAGCACGAAGATGGACAGGTGAAGGATCGATCTGGCCGGCGTGGATTCAGGAGCAAAGATATTGGTCAGGCTGGTCGACGAAGGATCGCGCACGGCAGCCGCCGTGATCGAGCAGACGGGGAGCGCGACTGAGTGCAACGCGATTTTGATTGTCTCTTTCACGCGCTGTACCTCCATTCTCCGTTTCTTAACTCCATCCGCCGCTTGATTCGATCGCGGGCAGCCCGATCGAAATGATGGTGCCTTTCATTCCGTATCGACTTGTCGCGCCCGGACGATGAATCGATTCGGGGCGGCTCCGACATAGTGAAATGGGTAACAGGTAATCAGGGTCAAAGTGCGACCGTTCGCGGGTCCGAGAACCCATGTCTCGCTCGGGTTGACGATGCCGGTGAAGACGACTTTGTAGTGGTACTGAGAACCTGCAACCGTTACCCGAATCGCATCCCCGGGATGAAGCTCCCCGAGACGGCGGAAGAAGGTATCGCGATGCGCGGCCAGCGCTACGTTGCCGGGAGACCAGGGCACAGCCGTGCCCGGCACGTGCCCGACCGCCAGGCGCAACACGCGAGAACCTGTGCCATCGGCGACCATGGCCGATAGGCCGATCCGGGGAACATCCAACCTTCCCAAAAGCGCCAATCCGCTGCCGGCTCGCAAAGGTCTGCCGAGCAAGAACCACACATCGTGCGTGGGGTCGACCCGATGATCCGCTACCTTGTCTGATTCAGCCCGTGAGCGCGCTTGATAATAGGTAGCCGCAGCGGCGACCGTCGCGTAGTATCCGAGCGCGCAGCATCCTAGAACCAACAGGAAATACTGGGCCAGTGTGAGAACCGTCTTTAGCCGCCGAGTCAAGGTCGTGCCTCGCTGCCCCGGAAGATCGATTCGAGACGCATGGGCTTGAGCCAATCGCTGTGGCGCCGTCCCCGGACCCGGCGCCACATGGTCTCTCGAGCAATTGCTATGAGATTCGTTTTGCCGCCGCGCGAAGTGCAAAAGAGCCTCCCAGCGCCAGCAAACCAGTCCATCCAAGGAGCGGGAAATAGCTGCCGGTCTTGGGGAGAGAACTGGGAGGTGTCGCGCTCGCCAGCACCGGCTGCGCGAGGACAACCTCACTGACCTCGATCTCGTCGCCGCCGGGTGTGACGGCTTTCACCGGGGTCTGTTTAATTTGTTGCGCCTCGGTCGGCATCGGCTCGGGTATCGAGAGCACGGGCCGGCTCACCTGCTTTGCCAGTTGGGTCGCGCGGGACTTCGGATATACGAACTCCTCGCCATAGTTGTCACCCGGATAGAACCAGGAATGAATCGCTTCGGGAGAGTCCGATGGACGCTCCTCGAAATGCACGACGGTTTTTCCTGTCGGCTTGAGACGGTAGTCGGGAATCGCCAGAATGGTTTTGATCAGGTGCGTGCGGTCGGCATTCCAGATCTCGACGATATTGCGATCGGAATCGCTGTCTGCCAGCTTGAACCAGTAGGTGCCCGCTTCCAGAACCATGCCCGGCACTTCCACCGGTTCATTGAATGTGAGTTTGGTTGCTTTATTCCATTCGTCTGCCATCACGGTTGTAGGCAGTGTCATGACCGCGATCACGAACACGCAGAGACCAAAAACCGACCATTTGCTGACCATCAGATTTCTCCCTCCCATTCACGACATTTCTTCGGTATCGCAAGCGCTGCGTGGCACGGCGTCCACGTCATGATCAACGTGCGCGAGACAAGCTTTCACAGACCAGTGCGTTCACAACCTGCGATCCACCGCAACGGATAGCACGTCACGGTCCAAGCTCGAGGTTGGTTTCAAACGACTGCTGGCCACGAAAAGCGCGAGAGCCGCGTGAAAGAAACGGAGGGTTGTCAGGAATCTGACGTTTTCGCCAGAACACGTGAAACCAACTCAGCCGGCGAAAGGGTCAATGACTAAGACGTCAGAGCCCATTATGGTTTGGCCCCCTGTGTGCACCGTTCCATCCCTGGGACGTGTTTGGAAATTCCTTGAGAAGAGTCTTCGATTTCGCGGGCACTGCCACTCTGTTTGGCCTAAGGGTGACCACCGCTGCGTTCTTAAGGCCTTATGAGTGGAACCAAATATGGACCCTCATCGGTAACCTCGGGACGCGTTCGCTCTCCCTGGTTGCTTCGTGCGGGTTGGCCTTGGGAGTAGTGATGACTCTGCACACTCGCGGCACGCTCACCATGTTCGGTGCTACCGGCTTGATTCCGAAGGTGCAGTCGCTCGGTTTTTTTGTCGAGATCGGTCCCTTGCTCGCAGCCCTGCTGGTGGCGGGGCGCGTCGGTGCCGGCATCGGAGCGGTATTGGCGGATATGCGAGCCACCGAGCAGATCGATGCCATCGAAGCGCTCTCGATTGATTCCTTCAAGTTTCTGGTGGTTCCGCGCGTAGTGGCTTGTGTGCTGGTTCTACCGCTGCTGACAACGTTCATGGATTGTTGTGGAATAGTCGGCGGTTACGTTTCGTCGTACGCCTTGTCCCGTATTTCCTGGCACCTCTATGTCGCGCGCGCGTTCACCAATATGGCCTGGTCGAATTTCGTCCCTCCTACCCTGAAAACCGCGGTATTTGGTTTCATCATCGGGACGGTATCGTGCTTTTTCGGTTACACGACCAACGAAGGCGCAGATGGCGTGGGCCGCGCAGCCACCAACAGTGTGGTCGTCTCCTCCCTCTTGATCGTTCTGGCCGATGTGATCCTGGTGAAACTGATTTTACTTTTCTTTCCCGGGAGCGCTCTATGAGTGCCGGACATGCGATTACGCTCGACGGCGTATCGAAGTGCTTCGGAAACAACCGGGTCCTCGAAGATGTTTCATTTTTTGTTGGACGGGGTGAGGCGGTTTGCGTGTTAGGCCGTAGCGGAACTGGCAAAAGCGTTACGCTCAAGTTGTTAATTGCGCTTCTGCAGCCGGATACCGGCCATATCTGGATTGGCGAAGACGAGATTAGTCGACTGGAAGGTCCACAGCTTTCCCGGGTACGCCGCCGAATGGGCTTTCTGTTTCAAAGCGGCGCCTTGTTCGATTCTTACACCGTGCATGACAATCTCTCCCTGCCCCTGCATCGGCTCACGGATAAGTCGAGCGAGGAAATTGAGGAGATTATTGACCGCGTACTGGCCCAAGTCGATCTGGAGCACGCAAAACAAAAAATGCCGGTAGAACTTTCCGGAGGCATGAGGAAGCGTGCCGGTCTGGCGCGCGCTCTTGTCTTTGAGCCCGAAATCCTGCTGGTGGATGAGCCCAGTAGCGGCCTGGATCGCATTACCGCTTCCGAAATCGGCGATTTGTTACTGCACGAGAAGGTGGCCAAGCGAACCACCTTAGTCATCGTCACCCATAACCTCCGTGAAGCAAACCGAATCGGCGATCGCTTTGCCGTGCTTGATCATGGGCGGCTGGCCGCGCTGGGCACGCCTCGGGAGCTTCATAATCACGAAAACCAGACCGTGCGCCGGTTGGTGGGAGCAGAGTGATGCGGAATGGCAACGTCGCGATCGGAATGTTTGTAGTGACCGGCCTTGCACTGTTTACGTTGGTGCTCTTCACCATCGGCAATCAGCACAGTTTTTTTTCCCGCCACTTCGATGTCTATACGGAATTCGCGAATATTGACGGCCTGATGAAAGGTGCAGAAGTGGAGATCGATGGTTTTCAAGCGGGCGAATTGGCCGATATCACGGTTCCCGATTCTGCCTCCGGACACTTCCGGCTTAAGCTGAGAATCAATCAGCGGTTCAAGCCGCTCGTCAAGACCGATTCTGTAGTCACGATCGGCATCGAGGGCATTGTGGGCGACAAGTTTGTGGAGATTCAATCCGGCTCCGCCGATGCTCCGGAGGCCACGTCGTCGAACACACTGCCCAGCAAGGAACCGCTGAGCACAGCCAATCTGCTCCAGAAGGGCGGAGATTTGATCGACACTGCCAACGGTACCATCAAAGCACTGCAAGGTAAGGTTTTTGGAACTCTCGATGTCCTGACGAAGACCATCAATAACACCGATGATGTAATTACAAGTGTAAAGCAGGGCAAAGGGACAGTCGGAATGTTGCTCAGTGATGACGCTGTCGCCCGAGATGTCCGGCAGGCTGTTTCAAACGCCGAGGACGCCACGGTATCGGTCAAGCACGCGTCCGGCGAAGCCGATGGCCTCGTGGCAGGTCTTCGGTCCAGAGGCATCGACAGTAAAGTAGACCAGACCATCCTGAGCGCAAGGAGTGCTGCGGGGAATCTCGACGCCACCTCCGCGGCGTTGCGGGACGCGATCACGGAAGCGTTTGGCCCGGACGATGAAAATGTGCCCGGGGGCGACAATATCCGGCAGACACTGTCGAATTTGAATCGCGCCACGGGAAATATGGCGGCGGACACCGAAGCCTTGAAACATGAGTTCTTCTTCCGCGGTTTCTTCAAACACCGCGGATACTACTCTTTGGCAAACCTGAACCCCGACACCTACCGCAAAGATAAGTTGCTGGCCGCTCCTGCGAATTCCCGCGTCTGGCTGAAGGCGGCTAAACTCTTCGAGAAACGGCAGGATGGAAAGGAATGTCTGTCGGTCCCTGGAAAAGCACAAATCGATGCCGCGGTTGCCGAGCTTGGCGACGCGGCGGTCAATGGACCCCTCATCGTTGAGGGCTATTCATCCTCAGCCGATTCCGCAACCCAGCTCATAGCTTCTCGGGAACGTGCGCTATTGGTCCGGGGTTACATTCATTCCCGGTATCAAATCGATCTCCGAAGCCTTGGGGCTGTGGCCTTGGGGAGTTTGCCTCCGCCCTCAGTCCACGAAGCGAGCTGGGACGGCGTGTCGATTGTCATGTTGAGACCTGCGTCGGAATGATCGCGGCCGGCGAAACTCCGAACAGCCGCACTTTATTACTTCGAACCCGCACCTCGCTCCCGATGTTCCTATCGGCGAGACATGGGCGATTTCCCGCTCGCTTAAACACTCGACTGTGGTGCAGCTTGAAAGTCATTGTCAACAGCTTTGATTTCCACGAATGAAGCCGACCGCGTTCGATCGAACGAGAATTCCTGATCTCGCGAACAATGGTCCGGCACTTGCGAGCCAAGCACGAGAGATTTGTCCGGACCGGTCGGGGTTCGAGACGAGTCTCAGATTCGAGGCCGCGACAGAATGGGAAATACAGTCTCCATCTCAAATATTGGGGCTGCTTCGGCGGTGATTCGTCATGCACCTGGGACGCCCGAGTTGAGGATTGATCCATCGGCCGCGCCGGCGGAGTTTCGCCTGGTGCTCATCTCCGTGCTCTCGGCGGGAGTCGGCCTCTTGGCGGGCGTTGTCGCGTTTCTTCTCTACCGTCTCATTGGAGTTTTCACGAATCTCGTCTTCTTTCACCGTTTGTCGGCCGACTTTACCTCTCCCCGGTTGAGTCACCTGGGTGGATGGGTCATTTTGATGCCGGCCTTGGGAGGCATCGTCGTCGGGTTGATGGCCAAGTACGGCAGTGACAAGATCCGGGGACACGGCATCCCTGAGGCCATGGAGGCCGTGCTCACGAATCAAAGCCGGATTGAGCCACGGGTTGCGATTCTCAAGCCGATTTCCGCGGCGATTGCAATCGGCACTGGTGGTCCGTTTGGAGCGGAAGGTCCGATCATCCAGACCGGCGGCGCGCTCGGTTCGCTGGTTGGCCAGCTGATTCATACTACCGCAGCCGAGCGCAAAGTCCTGCTCGCATGCGGTGCGGCAGCCGGAATGTCCGCCACCTTCAACACACCGATCGCCGGTGCGGTTTTTGCCCTCGAATTGTTGTTGTTTGAGTTCAAGGCGCGATCGTTCATTCCTCTCGTCATCGCCAGCACGCTTGCCACGGCGGTGCATTTGCGATTGCTGGGACGTGGCCCCATGTTCGCAGTTGGGGCCATGAGCTTTGATGTACCGCACGCTCTGCCGTTTTATGCCCTGCTTGGAGTCGTGTGCGGGCTGGCCGCGGTCGGATTCACCAAGTTGCTGTACTGGACCGAGGACCAATTCGAAAAGTTGGCGGTGGACCAATTGTGGTGGCCGGCCATCGGCGCCCTCGGACTGGGGATTGTCGCCTACTTCGTGCCGCGCGTCCTGGGCGTGGGCTACGACACCATCGGAGATATTTTAAATGCACGCCTCGCCCTCGGCGTGCTGGTCCTTGTGATGCTCGCCAAGACCGTTGCGCTCGTGGTTTCCCTGGGGTCTGGGACTTCGGGCGGATTGCTTGCGCCAATGTTTATGTCTGGCGCCGCCCTAGGTGGCACATTCGCACTGATACTCAACCGAATTTTTCCCTCCGCCCACCTGTCCCCAGGAGCCTTCGCTCTGGTCGCAATGGGCGCCATGTTCGGTGCTGCCTCCCGGGCAGCGTTTGCTCTCATCGTTTTCGCATTCGAGGTTACGCGCGACTATAACTCGGTGATGCCGCTCATGCTTGCCGCCGTGATTGCAGAAGGAGTCGCGATGCTGCTCCTGCCCAACACCACGATCATGATCGAAAAGTTGCGCCGCCGCGGACTGAATGTAACGCAGAATTTCGAAGTCGACATCCTGGAACAGGTGCATGTCGCAGAAACCATGGATCCCCATCCGCAGGTAGTCGGCGCGTCGATGCGCATCAAGGAACTGGCTGATCTCATCGCGAGTCACGATCCGGCGGTCGATCGTCATCAGGCGCTGTTGGTAGTCGACGACGCCGGAAGGTTAGAGGCCATCATCACGCGGGGAGATATTTTGCGGGCCTTGAATAGGGACCCCGCAGGGACAGCGACAGTACTCGAAAGCGGTTCCTCGCATCTGGTGGTCGCGTATCCCGATGAAACGTTGGCTCAAGCCGCGAACAAGGCACTCCGTTACGATGTCGGGCGCCTTCCCGTGGTCGACCGCGCCCATCCGGGGAAGATTCTGGGGTATCTGGGCAGACCAAATATCATCGCAGCACGGTTGCGCCGTCTTCAAGCCGAGCATTACCGCGAGCCAGGCTGGATCGGCGCTGGACGGACGAATCACGTTCCAAACGGACTCGCAACCGAGAAGCCCATTCCGCGAAGTTAGACAGGGGCCAACGTAGGCCAGTTTTCTGACACCAGCCGACAGAAAATGCGCGCGGCGAGATCGTGTCTAAAGACGACCGCACCCCTTCATGAGCTCTCCCGAGCGTTCGGTTCGGTGATTCGGCGCTTATATCCCTGTGGAATGTGCAGCGTTTGTGAGTTGATTCCAGTTGAGCAGAATCTGCCTCTCCCGGAGCCAAGAGTGGCTTTCTGTTTGCAGCCTGGGCTTTAACGGACAGGTGATTCCGATGGCTACTGCCGCAAAATTCCGAATAGATGTCGCAATCAACGACCTGTTGATGAGTTCCCCGGAACGTCCATCACCAGCAGCTATCAGGGGAGAAACGCTTCCCGATCCCGTATTCCCGCAATATCCGGAGCGCCTGGGTGATCCCGGTCCCATTGCCGCGCCAGAAAAGCGAAAGTGGGGCACGAAGGATATTTACCGTACTGCGCGCGGCTGGTTATTCCCATATATCCGCTCCCGCGTGCTGCCCGGCGAATTTCATCCCATTACCGCCTACCTCTTTCTCGAGTACAAGTGCAATCTCGATTGCTGGTACTGCTGGTCCTACAACAACAAGGTCAAAGGCATGACCGAAGACGTGGCTCGCCGTTCGATCGACTGGCTCCACGATCATGGTTGCCGCGTTCTGGCGCTGATGGGGGGCGAGCCTCTGCTGCGGCCAGAGTTCGTGCACAAGGTCGTCTACTACGCCGCCAAGAAAGGATTCTGGGTTTATATCGCCACCAACGGACGCTTGCTAAAGCCGGACTTCGCCGATCGATTGGGGGATGCTGGAGTCTCGGTATTCAACTTCGCCCTTGATTCCTGGGATCTGCAGCCGAGCCTGCCCAAGGCATTCGTGCCTTCGCAGAAAAACCTGGAGCACATCCTTCGGAAGCAATACGTCTACGGGTACCTCGTCTTCTTCAATATCAACATCTGCCGGAACAATATGGAAGACGTTAGAAAGCTTACCGAGTACGCGCACGACCGCCGCATCGCCACCGATTACCACATCAACGAAACACCGATGCTGGAACAGGACGACCACTTCAAGCATCTCTACGACAATCCAACCTACATCCGGCCGGAAGATTGGCGCGAGGTAGATCGTCTCGTAGACTGGCTCATTGACCGCAACAAAGCCGGATATCAGATGGTCAATTCCGTCCGACGTTTGCAGGAGATCAAGGCCTTCGTGCGCATGTCCTCCGGCGTTGACCTCGAGAGTTACGGCTGGAATGGCGACGGCACGAACGGAAATCGACGACTGCAGGATCTCCTGGCATCGATGCCCGGCATTGAGCAGGATGCAAATGGAGAGCTGCGCTTCGCCGAGTGGAATTGCCGGGCGGGACAAAACAACGTCATCATTCGCACCGACGGCACCGTCGCTCCCTGCTTCCCGATGTACGGTGCGACGTTTGACTGGGGCAACATCGACGAGCCGAAGTTTGATAGCGCCGAGCTTGCGGCGATGAAGAGTACCTGTCAGCGCCATTGCTTCTCCACGCTGAACCACAATCTGGCCTACTGCTATAACGACGCGCGCGTGATCAAGTGGCTGTGGTCCAACGTGATCAAGAACAAGTTTCAGGGTGGTGTGCGCAGTTTCGAGGACTAGGCTCATACGCTGAGGCCGCTAGGAAAGCGATGACAATACGTTGGAAAACACTGCTTCTTGTCACCGGGACGGCCGGAGCCCTGGCTCTGTTAGCCACAGACGCCAGCGCACAGACGGTTCCCGAACAAGCGCAGAGCGGCGTTACGGCGCCCCTTGAGCCTTTGGCGGCTCGAGTTACTGCCGATCAGCTTTTCGCTCTGATCACCGCGCACAACGATCTTCGAACCGCTGCCCTGCGCGATTACTCGGTGTTTCGAACCTATGACGTCGTCGACCTGAAAGGTAAGGTGCATGCCGAGGAAGTCGGGCGGATGGAATACCAGGCCCCCGATAAAAAGACGTTTGTCGTCAGCTCGGAGAGCGGTTCTGCGCTGGTTCGCCATCTGGCGCTGAAGCCGCTGATCGCCAGTGAAATCGAAGCGGCCGCCGGAAAGCAGCATCATGACAGCTCGATCACTCCGGCGAACTACGCGCTCCAGTTGCTCGGCGAGCAGCAGGTCGGTCCCCATCATTGTTATGTCGCTCAGGCCGCGCCCAAGCGGAGGGATAAATACCTGTTTGAGGGCAAGATCTGGATCGATGCCCAGGACTTCGCCATCGTGCGCATCGAAGGGCATCCGGCCAAGAAGCTCTCGTTTTGGATCGAGCAGGCAGATTTCGTCCGGCAGTATGAAAAGATCGGTGAATTTTGGCTTTCGCGAAGGGACGAGACCTTTGTGCACGTCAGGCTCTATGGGAAGAAGGTCTTGACCATCGACCATCGGGATTACACCGTGAATGGTAGCGGCAGTAACTACGTCGCCGCCGGGGATCTGAACGGCGGCCAGGACCGATCACAGAAGTGAATCCGGTGCTGAATGGAAGGACGGGAGGAGTCAACGGTCGTGCCGCGCGAATGGGGAAAGATCGTAGAGAAACAGATCGCAGAAAAAAAGATCGTAGAGAACAAGATCGTGGAGAACAAGAGCATTCCGCTACTGTTTACACTCGCAGCTTGTCTGGCCTTGGCTGGCAAGGCTAAGGCCCAGACAGTTTGCTCTACGCAGAAGAATCTCCCGGCAGCAGCCCATCGATCCCTCGCAAGCTGCGAAGCCATCCGGGCGAACGTGCCCGTAAAAGAGGCGCTCGAGTTGGCATGTCTCGGGGCGCATCCAACCGATAACACCGTCTCGCTCCGCGACGCAATCGTGATCGGGTTTGTCGGAGGATTCGTTAGGCACGATGATCGGAACCATCCCGAGGTGGACTTTGCCGCACTTCTTGGCGAAAGCCATACCTCCATTCATGCCCAAGTGTTTTCAAACCATGCGGGGAAAAAGGCCCTTCATCGAGTATTGGAGTTCCTGGATACGAACGGCGACGGCATCATCACGGCGAACGAGAAACAACAAGCCAGGATCATCATTTACGGCCACAGCTGGGGTGCTTCCGCGACGGTCACACTGGCCCGTGCCTTGGGCGAGCGCGGTATCCCGGTGCTGCTGACAATTCAAATCGACAGCGTTCGCAAACCCGGCCAGGATGATTCGACCATTCCGCCCAACGTAAGAAACGCCATCAATTTTTATGAATCGGAAGGCCTGATTCATGGGCGCTCGACGATTCGCGCCGCTGACCCGGAATTGACGGATATTCTTGGCAGCTTTCAGATGAATTATCGGACACGCCGCATCAATTGCGACAACTATCCCTGGCTCGCTCGCCACTTCAACAGGCCGCACCACGAGATCGAGAATGATCCCCTAGTGTGGAACAAGATTCGAACGCTGATCGACGGGGCGCTGTTCGAGACCCGGACCGCGGTGGAGGCATCTTCGCCTTCCGAGCGGCTGGCTTTGAAATAGTGCCGAAGCCCATCATAAGGAGCTTGCTATGCCCACGAAGTACATCCAGATTGAAGATGACGCGGAAATCAAGCGCCGCCTGGAAGCAGAACGAATCCGACTCCGCAAGATTGCGGGGCTCGACCAGCCTCCGCATTTTCACCGGCCGGTGGAACGGGCATTCACCGCGGAGCAGCGTGCCCATACCACAATCTTGTTTGGCGGTTTTACTTGGAAACATGAGGACTTGATTCGCGCCGTCTTCCAAGGCTGCGGCTATCGCTGCGAGAAGCTGCCAGTGCCGGACGTCCCGGCATTTCAAACCGGTAAGGAATTTGGCAACAACGGCCAGTGCAATCCCACATACTTCACTGTGGGCAATTTGGTGCAGTATCTCCAGTTCCTCGAGAAAGAAGGCCTCTCGCGGGAGGATATCCTCAGCAATTACGTCTTCTTCACTGCGGGCTCATGTGGTCCTTGCCGATTTGGCATGTATGAAGCCGAGTATCGCTTTGCCCTCAAAAATGCGGGGTTCGACGGCTTCCGCGTGCTCCTATTCAAGGACAGTGACGGCATCAAGGCGGCATCCGGAGAGCCGGGTCTCAAGTTCACCGTCGATTTCGGCTTTGGGATGTTGAACGCTATGCACCTGGGAGATGTAATCAACGACCTCATTTACCAGATTCGGCCGTACGAGGTGGCGAAGGGAGACACGGACCGCGCCTTTCGCACTATGGTGGGAGATCTTTGCGAAGACCTCCGCAAACGTAAGTCGTTCGAGATTGAAGAAACGGCACCTAATTGGGCCAAGCCGAAATTCAAAAGCAATAAGATCCTGCGGAACACGTTCAACGTGTTCGGAAAATGGCACGAGCACATGTGGGGAAAGGACTACCTCAATGCCTTGCAACAGGCCCGTGAAACGATCGACTCCATTCCAGTCGACCGAACACGAGTCAAGCCGCTCGTAAAGATTACCGGAGAGTTCTGGGCGCAACTGACCGAGGGCGACGGCAACTTCCACATGTTTGAGTTTCTCGAGCGTGAGGGCGCCCAGGTGCTGGTCGAACCGATCGCCACCTGGGTCGCGTACCTCCTGTATCAGGCCAAAGCGCACGCCAGGGCAAAGTGGCCAGTAAACCGGCCGCATCGTTCTCCCGAATGGTACGAAGTGAAAAAGCAGTTTGCCAACTACATCGGGCTGCGCAAGAAGCTTTGGGGAATCGGCGCCGGCGAGCATATGTGGAACTTCTTTTATCACCGCACGATCAAGCATCTCGGCGGCATCACTCACCAACTTGTGCCGCAGACTGAACTGGCGGAGTTAGCCCATCCTTTTTACAACCAGTTTGCCCGGGGTGGCGAAGGACACCTGGAAGTAGGCAAGAACGTCTACTACACCGTGCACAAACTCTGCCATATGGTGCTGGCGCTGAAGCCCTTTGGTTGCATGCCTTCGTCGCAGTCGGATGGTGTCCAGTCAGCGGTGATCAACAAGTTCAGGGACATGATTTTCTTGCCCATCGAGACCTCGGGTGAGGGAGAAGTCAACGCGCACAGCCGGGTTCAGATGGCGCTCGGCGAGGCCAAGGTGAAAGCCAAGTTGGAATTCGAAGAATGCCTCAGTTCCACGGGCAAGAGCATCACCCAGATTCGCGAGTACATCGAAGAACATCCAGAGCTTAAGCGGCCGTTCTATCACGTGCCACATCGCCAAGGGGTGGCTGGAACAGCGGCGCAATTTGTCCTGCATGTCGGCGATCGCATCGATAAAGACACGCGCTTCTGGAAGCGCTCGCGGGTACGCGTGGAGTCGGTCCCGGTTACTTCTGGCGATTGAAGTCAGATGGCCGCCGATTCTGTCGAGGAGCAGTAGACTTCGATTCGCAGGGGCACTTCGATGGTGGCGCGGGCGTCCGGTTCAGACGAGGTGAGAAGAGGTGAGAAACTGATGCACGATCACAAAGGTTCACAACTGATCCAGATCGCTCCCCTCGAGCCCCAGGCTTCGGTCCAGCCGATGAGGCACGACCCCAAGGCGCATGATCGCAGTACCGAATTCCTGGTGGGGCTCGACATCGGCTCGACCACCGTCAAGGCTGTCGTTGTAGAAGCCGCGAGCGACAAGGTTTTGTGGCAAGACTATCAGCGTCACGAAACCAAGCAGCCGGAAAAGACTCTGGAGTTCCTGAAGCGGATCGAGGCCGATACCGGCATCAATCGCCATAACACCCGCATTTTCCTGACCGGCTCCGGCGGATCCGGCATCGCGGAGCAGATTGGCGCGAAGTTCGTGCAGGAGGTGACGGCGGTTTCTTTGGCGGTCGAGAAACTTCACCCCGAAGTGTATTCGGTCATCGAGCTTGGCGGACAGGACGCCAAGATTATTGTTTTCAAAGATGATGACGAGACCGGCCGCAAGAAGAAAATTCCCTCGATGAACGACAAGTGCGCTGGAGGCACGGGAGCGGTTATCGACAAGATCAACGCCAAGCTGAAGATTCCGGCTGATCTGCTGGCCGAGCAGAAATATCACGGGATCAAATTGCACAAGGTTGCCGGAAAGTGCGGCGTCTTTGCGGAGACCGATATTAACGGCCTGCAGAAAGTGGGGACACCACCCGATGAGTTGATGGCGTCTTTGTTTGAAGCCATCGTGCTGCAAAATCTCAGCGTCCTTACGCGCGGCAACACTCTGCGCCCGCATGTGCTCCTGCTCGGCGGACCAAACAGTTTTATCCGCGGCATGCGCGAGGCCTGGCAGGCTAATATTCCGCGGATGTGGCAGGAGCGCAAGGTTCAAATTCCCGAGGGCGCCAGGCCCGAGGACCTGATTAAAGTCCCGAAGAATGCACAGTATTTCGCCGCACTGGGTGCGGTCGAATTTGGACGTGGTGAAGATGACTGCGTGGGCTGCTACGCCGGATACGAGAAGCTGATCCACTACATTGACTATGGCCGGCAGGAGGAGAAGGCGAGGTCCGGCGGCAAAGGACTCATCGGAAATCCCGACGAACTCGACGTCTTCAAGGAGGTCTACAAGCGGAAGAAGTTCACACCCGCCGTTTTTCAAGGTGGCACTACGGTTGGAGGTTTTATTGGCATCGATGGCGGTTCCACCTCGACCAAAGCTGTGTTGCTCGACGAAAACGGGGATATCCTCTGCAAGTCGTATCAGCTCTCGAATGGCAATCCCATCCAGGACACGATTGAGATGTTCGAGAGCCTCCGCGGTCAGGTGGAGAAGCAGAGCGCGAAGCTCGAAGTGTTGGGCGTTGCCACCACCGGGTACGCCAAAGACATTCTGAAAGACGTTCTAAAAGCCGACGTCGCGCTGGTGGAAACAGTCGCGCACACCGAGTCGGCTCTCAAATTTTACCAAGACCCCCACGTGATCGTGGACGTCGGCGGCCAGGACATCAAGATCATTATTCTGCACAACGGCCGAGTGAAAGACTTCAAGCTAAACACGCAGTGTTCCGCGGGGAACGGCTACTTCCTGCAATCGACGGCGGAGGGTTTTGGACTCAGCGTAAACCAGTACGCCGACCTTGCCTTCTCGGCAAAGGCGATGCCGGTGTTTGGTTACGGCTGCGCGGTCTTCATGCAGTCGGACATCGTAAATTTTCAGCGGCAGGGCTGGCGTGCAGAAGAGATTCTCGCCGGTTTGGCTGCCGTGCTTCCCAAGAATGTGTTTCTCTACGTCGCCAGCATACCGAACCTCGCCGCTCTCGGCTCTCGCTTCGTGTTGCAGGGAGGAACGCAAAACAATCTCGCGGTCGTGAAAGCTGAAGTAGACTTCATCCGCAACAGCTTCCGCGCCACCGGCAAGCAGCCCGAGATTATCGTCCACGAGCATTGCGGAGAATCCGGCGCAATCGGC
>JAFAGX010000133.1 GCA_019237515.1 Acidobacteriaceae bacterium | reverse complement strand
GCTAGTGATGCTCCCTCGGGAGGCGCCTCTTAATGACATACATCTCGAAAACATGCTAACGCTCAGCCGTATGGGTGCTGTGATGATCCCACCGGTGACCGCTTTCTATAACCAACCTAAAACCCTCGCCGAAGTGATCGACCACCTTCTTTATCGCGTGTTGGATCAGTTCGGCATCGAGTCTCCGGCCGCCATCCGGTGGAATGGCTTAAGGACAGACCGGCAACACGCTTCGCGCAGACGTACCCCGCTGGAAGTCAGAAGTTATGAGGCTGACCAAAGTGGCGCACAGCCGATTTTATAGACCGGATGCAAGGCATCGCGAAAGAGGAGTGGATGATGGTTTACAAAGACCTTCGTGGTTTTCTTCAGGTTCTTGAAGACAACGGACAGTTACTGCGAATCACTGAGCCGGTGTGGCCAGAGCCCGATATCGGGGCCGCCGCGTCCGCTGCGAACAAGGGGCTCGGCGAGACCGCACCGGCGCTCATGTTCGAGAACATCAGAGGCTTTCAGAAGCCCCAGCTGGTCACAAACGTTCATGGCTCGTGGCCGAACATGGCCCTTATGTTGGGCCTTCCGAAAGATACGCCCCCAAAGAAGCAATTTTTTGAATTTTCGCGACGGTACAAGAATTTTTCGAAAGGAACCATTGAAGAGAGACAGACTGCTCCGTGGCAAGAAGTTGCGATCGAGAACAACATCAATCTGTACGAGCTCATGCCCTTTTTCCGGCTGAACGCTGGAGATGGCGGGCTCTATATCAACAAGGCCGCAGTTATCTCGCGCCATCCCGACAGACCCGACAGCTTCGACGAACAAAATGTCGGCATGTATCGCTTCCAGGTCAAGGGACCAAACAGGCTGAGTGCCCAGTTTGTCCCGGAACACGATATCGCGCGACACTTTGCGGCGGCAGAGCGGAAAAATAAACCTTTACCGATTGCAATTACCCTCGGTAACGATCCGATTGTCAGTATCGTGGCTGCGATGCCACTGTTGTACGGCCAGGACGAGTACAAAATGGCGAGCGCCTTGCGCGAGGAGCCTTACCCGATCCTCACGCTTAAGAGCGGCCTTCAAGTTCCCTGGGGATCGGAGTACGTGTTAGAAGGTCACGTTCTTCCGGGGGTTCGCGAACCCGACGGGCCATATGGCGAATTCACAGGCCACCTTTCAGGCCTGCGGAACATGACTTCAGTTGAGATCACTAAGGTGTGGCACCGAAAGGAGCCGCTCTATGAATACACCTCTATCGGTATGCCCTGGACCGAGATCGATTACATCTTCCTCAACACCTGTCCGCCGCTGTACGTGCAGTTGAAAGAGAAGTTCCCGGAAGTCGAGTCTGTCAACGCGTTGTACACGCACGGGTTGATCGTAATCGTCTCGACCAAAGTGCGAGTTGGGGGCTTTGGCAAGGCGGTCGGAATGGCGGTTATGACCACTCCGCACGGCGTCGGCTACGCGAAGGTGGTGATTGTTGTGGACGATTTCGTCGATCCCTACAATCTCAACCAGGTCCTGTGGGCGATATCAACTAAAGTTAACCCGAAATATGACGTGGTCGTGGTGCCTGAGTTGTCGATCCTCCAGCTCGACCCAGGCTCCCAACCGCCGGGAATCTCACACAAGCTCATTATCGACGCGACAACGCCAGCACCGCCGGAGAACCATGGCGAATATTCGATGCAGGTGGTGGATCCGCCCGAAGCTAAGGACTGGTTGCCAAAACTGCAGGCGCTGCTGAACAGAAAGTAACAGATGTTCTTGGTGTAAGGGAGACTGACGATGTCAGATTATAGCCCGTCAATTTGTCCTCGATGCGAGTCCAAGACGATAAAAGTTCGATTCGAATCGCCGGTTAAAGGAGTCTGGACTCTGTATAGTTGCGACACATGCTTGTTCACGTGGCGCTCATCGGAGCCGGCTACGATTACCGATCCCAAGCTTTATCCGAAGAGATTCAAGATCAAGCCCGAACACCTCGGGGATATCCCGATCATGCCCACGATCGCCCACCCTGAAAACGAGGAGATGTCATAACGATGCTCATGGCGTGCGCCTCCATTTTTGTAACCAGCTCCGATGTTAATCAAGAGGTGAATCATGAAAAATAGCGAAAATGTATACACGGCGCCTGTCGACTCGAAGACGCTCCCTGCTGATGTCGTAAAGACCATAGACGGAACCGACCTTGAGACGCGATCGGGCGAGGCGATTCGTCTGATTTCGGTCGGAGAGGATGGCTGGCCGCATGCTGCACAACTCAGCATCGGCGAGGTTTTGGCCATAAATCCAGCTGAACTTCTCGTCGCCACATGGCCTCACTCGCACACCACGCAGAACCTTCGCCGTGACGGTCGCCTGACACTTGCGCTGGTTGCAAACGGTGCCGTGCTTGAGATGTGCGGCCATGCGGAGCTCGAAGCAGAGCACCAGACCAAGCTCGACCTCGCAGTGTTTCGTGTGAAGATTGAGTCAGTCCATGAGCATCGTGCCACATATGCTGATGTCACGAGTGGCGTCACCTTCCGGCTCCACGATCGTGAACGGGCGCTCGCACGTTGGCGAGATCAGGTCGACACTCTCAAAAGGCTTGCGTGAGAAGAATCCCGCGGAAATTCGAGCAACGACCGGCTAGTGAGAAACGGTAGCAGAGGCTGGAGAACTCCTATGATTCAGTTGAAACGCGCCTACGACAAACCCAGTGTGGAGGACGGCAAGCGTTTTCTCGTAGATCGGCTCTGGCCGCGCGGAGTCAAGAAAACTGCGATTCACCTTGACGGATGGCTAAAAGAACTTGCTCCAAGCACCGTCTTGAGGAAATGGTTTGGGCACGACCCGACGCGGTGGGAAGAATTCCGCCGACGCTATTTTCGCGAGTTAGGAAAAAACGCTGAGGCATACAAAATAATTCAGAAAGCGGCCGAAAACGGTGCGGTGACTTTGGTTTTCGATGCGCATGATACGGAACACAACAATGCGGTGGCATTGAAAGAATTCTTAGAAATCCAAGCGAAGAAGAACCAAGGGTCAAAAAGAGCCGGTCATCGCAAAGCAGTGGCGTGACGAGAGCTTGCCCAGCGCTAGGGCACAATCAGATGAACAGGCTTGCAGGGCAACCGATCGAGCTCACGACCGATTTTCTAGGCGAGGATCGGCACGAGTTTGTGGCCAAATTGGCTTACCGACTTTGGGAGGAGAGAGGCCGACCTTTCGGTTCGCCTGAGGTTGACTGGTTCCAAGCGGAACAAGCTGTGTACTCGTCGTTGCTAGCCTCTGGTTTGATTACGCAATACCCGAATGACTCCCGGAACATGGCAGAAAAGATCTACAGGTGATGCGCCATCGGTGTCTGGCAATGAGCTCTTCCAGGCTACAACCGGAGCAGAACAACCACGGATCTCGGCGCCACGACATAAGTGAGCTTTCTTAGAGGTTCGCTGGAGCTCGAGAAATCGTTTGGGGTAGGCAGATCTGTGTCGACGATTCTGGTCCACTCCGATGCGGTACCTTCCTGGATGTGAAACTCCAAGTTTTCCCAGTACGTATTGATCATTACGTAGATGTCCTGATCTTTCTGAGATGCCCCGTGGAGGCAGAAAGCCAGGCTGTGGGAATCCCGGGACAGGTCGGCAGCTGCGCCAGTTCCGTACCAGTCGACATCTTCACGCCAGAAACGGCTGCGACTTAGCGAGGGGTGGCTCTTGCGGAAGGCGATCATGCTCTTGAAAAAACGGAAAACATCCCGATTGGACTGGAGCTGGGACCAGTCGAGCCATCCAGTAATGTTGTCCTGGCTATAGGGGTTGTTGTTGCCGAATTGCGTATTCAGGAATTCATCGCCGGCGCGAAACATCGGAATTCCGTTCGACAGCATAAGCAGGCAGAAGAAGTTTTTCACCTGCTTGCGGCGCAACGCCAGCACTTCGGCCGGGGCCCCTCGATCTCCCTCGTATCCGCAGTTCCAGCTGTGGTTCTCGTTCATCCCATCCTGGTTATTTTGTCCATTGGCCCAATTATGCTTTTCGTTGTAGGACACCAGGTCATACAGCGTAAAACCGTCGTGCGAGGTGACGTAGTTGACACTCTGATAGGCGTGATAGGCAGCGTCGCGGTTGTCGGGAAAAAAATCGTCGCTCCCGTAGATCCGCCGCATCAGGTCGGGAACCATGCCAGCGTCGCCTTTCACAAACCGGCGTACATCATCGCGGAATCTGCCGTTCCACTGCAGCCAGGTGATGCCGGGAAAGCCTCGTCCGAGTTGATATGCTCCCGTGTCCCAGGGCTCGGCGATCAGGCGCAATCGACCCAACTCCGGATCGCCGGCAATTTCTGCGAAAATCGGCGCGTGCCCCCAGTTCAGCGACCCGTCGGCATTGCGGCTGAACACCGAGGCGAGATCGAAGCGGAAGCCGTCGATGTGCATCTCTTTTTTCCAATAACGCAGGCTGTCCATCACCATCTTGCGCACATGCGCCCTGCCAAAATTCAAGGTGTTGCCTGTACCCGAGTAGTTCGCATACGGGTTTACCGGGTCGGAGGTCATCATGTAATAGCTTGCGCTGCCGAACCCTTTGTAGCTGTAGATCGGACCCCGGTGATCGCCTTCGCAGGTGTGGTTGTAGACAACATCGAGCACGATACCGATTCCCGCCTCATGAAACGCTTTCACCATATTCTTGAATTCAAGGTACTGTTCATGGTCGCGTTCGCTCGAGTATTGCGCGTGGGGAGAAAAGAAGTTTAGAGGCATGTAACCCCAGTAGTCGCCTTCCTGAGGATCGCGCTGGAATATCGGCATCAACTCGACCACCGTGACGCCCAGATCTTTCAGATATGGGATCTTGTCGACGAGGCCTGCATACGTCCCTGCTCGAGACGGATCGACACCCGAGTTGGGGTTCTCGGTGAAACCTCGTACATGAAGTTCGTAAATGATCGCATCGGCCTCGTGATGCGGAGCTCGTGTTTCTCCCCAATCAAACTCCGTTCGATGCTCGGGCAGGACTCCAAGCGGCGCCCTCCCGGCATTCGATCCTTCTCGCATCGCTACGGTGCGGTCAAAATCGGGGGGGAAGAATACAGCTTTCGCATATGGGTCCAGCAGGATCTTCTGGGGATCGAAGCTGTGAATGCCAGGCAAATCTTCTCCCGACACCGAGTACGCATAGTAACGGCACTCGCTGATATCGGAGATCGGAATCCGGCAATGCCAGATATGGCCGGACTTGTTCCGCAAGAAGTCGAAACGGTAAACGAAGGAAGGAATCGCCAGTTCAGGCGGAGCGTAGAGCAACAACGTCACGCTTTCCGCGTCTTCAGCGCAGACTGCGAAATTGAAGGCTTGCTCCTCTTCAATCCAACAGGCGCCGAGCGGTAATGGACTGCCCTCGACCTGCTCCCAGGTCGCGGCTTTTATGGGTTCGCGGAAGGCATTCGACCGGCCGCGATCCAACGTTTCGCGTAACTCGTCGATTGGGTGCCTCACACTGCCTCGCTAACCGTTACGGTTGGAACACCGGAAGGCTCTGACTCCTTCAACTCAACCATCTTTTCCGGTTCCACGCGCTCCGACATTTCTGTCAGGTCCCGCAACCATCGAAAATCTTGGAGCGACGCCAGGTCGCCCTGGAATCGCCAACACCAGTTCCCACTCGCGCGGCCAGGAATGTTCATGCGACTCTCTGCTCCGAGGTTCAGAAGATCCTGCAGTGGCGCAACGGCTAATGCCGCATTCGACTTCCACGCCAGCTCCACCAGCAACGGAGCGGCGTTCTCACTCGTACCGGGCGCGCGCTTCAGATAATTCCAGAAGTTCTGCCGCTCGAATTCGGGCAGCTGTTCGTACCATTCCCGGGTGGGAGCATTGTCGTGTGTGCCCGTGTAGATGACCGTGTTGCTGACAAAATTGTTGGGAAGATGAGGATTATCGGCGTGTCCGTCGAAAGCGAACTGTAAGACCCGGGTTCCGGGCAACTGGAGTTGCTGGCGCAGGGCGTGGACGTCAGGAGTGATCAGTCCCAGATCTTCGGCGATGAATGGCAGGCTCCCGAGTTCTTTTTTCACAGCTTCGAAGAACTCCGAGCCAGGCCCCTGTACCCATTGCCCTGACTGAGCGGTTGGAGCGCCCGCGGGAACGTGCCACGCTGCAGCAAATCCCCGAAAGTGATCCAAACGAATCGTATCCACATGCGCCAGGAGTGCGCGCAGCCGGTCAATCGACCAACGATAACCCGCAGCGCGCTGCGCGTCCCAGTTATAGACAGGATTGCCCCACAATTGGCCGTCAGCGCTGAAATAGTCTGGGGGTACACCCGCGACGAAACGCGGGTGGCGCTGTTCGTCGAGGAGAAACAGGTCCGGGTCCGCCCAGACATCGCTGGAATCCGGAGAAACAAAAAACGGCAGGTCACCGATCAGCCTCACTCCTTTGGAGTGCGCATACTCCTTGAGCTGCTCGGTCTGGCGGAACAAGAGAAATTGCGCGAAGGAGACCTGGTCGACTTGATCTGCCAGTTCTCGTCGGGCCGCGTTTAGCGCTTCGCTGCGCCGCTCGACGAACTCGTCAGGCCACTCGAGATAACGCTCCCCATGATATTTCGTCTTCAACGCCTCGAATAGCGCATAGTCATCGAGCCAAGACTCCTGTTGTGAGAGGAACTCGCCATAGGCCACGCGCAAATCCTTGCGTGCTCCCGCTTGGAAATTGGCCCAAGCTGTTTCGAGCAAACGGGCCTTGAACGGAATTACTTTGTCGTAGTCGACAGCCTTGGAAGGAAATTCACCTTTGCAATCCTCCGTCTTCAACAGTCCTTCCGCGATCAGAGA
>JAFAGX010000112.1 GCA_019237515.1 Acidobacteriaceae bacterium | reverse complement strand
TCTGCGATCGGCCATCCACCACTGATACGTTCTCCATGCCACAGTCTCAGGAAGAATTCTATTTCTCGGTCTCGCTGCGAACCCTCGACCTGTGCCTGTATGGGAAGAATCACAATTTGTCCTGTGAAGAAATCGCGGACCAAGCTGGACTAAGTCCCGACGAGGTGCAGACAGTTTTAGCTTCCATCGATTCCAAGCGCCGGGCAACCACCTATCTTCATCAGCCGCCCCTGTTAGTGAAAACAATTCCCGGCATCGCAGCTTAAGTCTGATTCACGACGACTCAGATTCCTCCCTCAATACGTCATAGATCATTCAGGAGGAGATCATGCTCGACACAACATTGGACATTTCAACCCAACTCAGCTCGCAATTGGAATCCCGCATCCATAGCCGAACTGCGCGGATCGGCATTATTGGCATGGGCTATGTAGGTCTGCCGCTCGCGCTCCTTTTTAGCGAGCAGCAATTTCCTGTCACCGGTTTTGACATCGATTCCAAGAAGGTCGACTTGTTATCGAACGGACAGTCTTACATCTGCCGCATACCGCGAACTGAGATTCAGCTTGCACGCGATCGGGGCTTCGCCGCCACTTCAAATTACGCGCAAATTGCCGAGATGGATGCCATTATCATCTGCGTACCGACGCCGATCAATGAGCACCGTGAGCCGGATCTTTCCTACATCACGAATACGCTGCAATCGATCGCACCATATCTGCAAGCGGGTCAACTGATCGTCCTGGAGAGCACAACTTACCCCGGAACCACTGAAGAAGTCATGGTTCCTATGCTGCAGGATGGCAATCGGCTGGGTTTAAAGGTACATCGCAACGGTGATTCGGAACGCGGAGCAATTTACGTCGCGTTCTCTCCTGAAAGAGAAGATCCCGGCAATAACACAGTGGCCCGGCGCGACATCCCCAAGGTGGTGGGTGGAATCAGTGTGCAAGCAACCCGGCTCGCATGCGCCCTCTATGGTTCGATATTTAATCGAACTGTGCCTGTCTCTGGACCCGCGACTGCGGAAATGACGAAGCTTCTTGAGAATATCTACCGTTGCGTAAACATCGCACTGGTGAATGAACTCAAGCTGCTCTGCTTGCGCATGGGCCTTGATATTTGGGAGGTGATCGAAGCTGCCAGCACAAAACCTTTCGGATTTCATCCGTTTTTTCCGGGTCCTGGACTTGGTGGGCACTGCATCCCGGTTGATCCCTTCTATCTTTCGTGGAAAGCCAAAGAATGGGATTTCCATACTCGGTTCATCGAATTGGCTGGTGAGATCAATTCCTCCATGCCATACCACGTTGTGGAATCGATTTCGGCCGCTCTCAATCAGCGCTCTCAAACCTTGCGTGGCGCGGAAGTACTAGTCCTCGGCATTTCTTACAAGAAAGATATCGACGATCTGCGCGAAGCCCCCGCCCTCACGGTCATCGAACTTCTCCAGAAAGAAGGAGCGCGAGTGAGCTATCACGTTCCTTACTTCCCGAGCATCGGAAGAGGGCGCAAGTACGATCTGAAGATGAATGCAGTTTCTCTCGACAACTTATGGCATTACGACTGCGTAGTCATCATTACCGACCATTCCGACTATGATTACGCGCGCATCGTTCGCGAATCTACGCTGGTGATCGATACCCGCAATGCAACCCGCGGAATCGTGTCCTCCAATATCGTCCGCTGCTAGTCAATCTAACTTTAGGAGTGAATTATGTATTCACATTTATTTTCCCGCGCGGCTGTGATCATTTTGTTGCTGATTGCCCGTGGCGCGACGGCCCAACTGACAGTTCCTCCCTACGATGCGCCGGGGAGCACATCTACCGGGGCGCCGAATTCGGAACAAACGAAACCCGTAGCCGATTCGGCTAGCAGTATGGTGGGCCTCATCATCGGCACTGGCGACCTGTTGGCCGTCAGTGTCTATGAGGCACCGGATTTCAACAAAGAGGTGCGAGTGGCAGACTCCGGAGACATCGATTTGCCATTCATCGGGTCAGTTCACGTTTCAGGGCTGACAGTTGAGCAGGCGGAGAAACTTGTGCAGAAGAAACTTGCCGACGGTCGTTACTTCAAGAATCCACAGGTTTCGATCTTCGAAAAAGAATATGCGACGCAGGGGATATCAGTCTTAGGCGAGGTGCAGAAGCCGGGAACTTATCCGTTGCCGGGGAGTCACACGCTGTTTGACGCAGTATCCGCCGCAGGCGGCCTGACCGCGAAGGCCGGCAACATCATTAATATTACTCACCGCAACAATTCCGCGGAGGCGCAGACGGTTACACTGGCGCCCAATCTGTCCTTTACGCCCGCCAACAACGTACCCGTTTCTCCTGGCGATACGGTACTTGTCTCCAAAGCGGGTATCGTCTATGTAGTAGGAGACGTTCACATGCCGAGTGGGTTCGTCATGGAGAACTCTCGCTTGACGGTCTTGCAGGCCATTGCGATGGCGCAAGGAACCAATACCACGGCGAAACTGGATAAGGCAGTACTCATCCGCAAAACCTCTGCGGGTCCGCAACAGATCCCGCTTGCGCTTCCGAAAATCTTGTCCGCCAAAGCGCCCGATCTTGCCCTTCAACCTGAAGATATCGTTTTCATTCCGCACAGTGAGGGTAAAGCGGCTTTGCGCAGAAGCCTCGATGTCATGGTTCAAGCTGCCACCGGAGCTGCGATCTATCGCCCATATTGAGTTTCCTCGCAAACGTGTCGCCCGATCGGTAGATGTCAAGCCTCTTGCCAGGAAAAGCGTAACAGTGGCATCAACAATCACTCTCCAAAAACCTACGAGAACTGCGGCGGTTGGCGCTTCGCGTGTGCCCATCATCGCGATGGGCAGCGGGTTGACCTTGAATGGAGTAATACGGATATTGGGCGGCGCAGGGCTGCCAGTTTATTGTATTTGCCCGAGCAACGATTTCGTCGTGCACTCAAGGTGGTACCGTGAGCCGCCGCTGCGTGGCTGCGCAAACCTGAAACCTGCTGAACTGCAGACGTTCCTGCGCTCAATGGATTGTGAACAGGCTGTGCTAATGCCATGCTCGGATGATTGGCTGCGAGCCACGATCAACTTGCCGCCGACTCTGGCACGGCGCTACTACACCAGCATACCGGCGCCTGAGGTTGTCGAAAGCATGTTGGACAAGTGGAAGTTCGCCCAACTGCTGCGACGGACCGGAACCCCACATCCGGAGACTATCCTGCTGCAATCCCCCGACGACGTTCACAAGTTGCCCGAGCACTATTTTGGCAATCGTATCTTCAAACCCGAATCGTCCATTGAATTCGCGGCAAAACACGGAGTAAAGGGATATTTGGTGCATAGCCGAGTGGAAGCTTTTGCGGTTGCTAACAATATTGATTATCCGATTATGCTGCAGGAATACATACCGGGGCCGCCCACGGACAGTTACTTCATCGATGGCTTTGTGGACCGCACCGCGCGAGTCTGTGCACGGTTCGCGCGGCGGAGAATTCGCATGTATCCGCCGGATCTGGGCAATAGCTGCCTGACCGTGAGCATACCTGTGGCCCAAGTGCATGATGCCATCGTCAACCTGGATCGATTGCTGGAACAAGCTCACTACCGCGGAATTTTTAGCGCTGAGTTCAAAAACGATTCTCGTGATGGTCTGTTCAAGCTACTGGAAGTAAATGCGCGCCCGTGGTGGTACATCGAGTTCGCGGCACGATGCGGAGTGAACGTTTGCAGCATGGCTTACGCTGACGCGCTTGGATGCCTCGTCGAAGGCGTAGAAGCGTACACAGTTGGACGAAGCTGCACGTTTTTGCCTTATGACATTCATGCTTATCGTGAGTTACGGGGCAAAAACGACCTTCACTTATTGGCGTGGATTCATTCCTGGGCGCGAGCCGATGACGCATTGTTTTCTTTGCGCGACGTGGGACCGGGTCTGTCCTACACTCGAGGCGTTGGCCGTATCGCGTTACGGCGCGCCCGGCAATGGCACAAGGCTGCTTAGCTGATAATTACTCCAAGAATCAGGAATAGTTAATTGAGCTTGCACACAGGTCTAGCTGCTCGTAGCAGCTAATTTTTTTTTGACCGCTTCTTAGGTGACTTCGTTGGTTTCCGGTATGAGGTTATTGTCTTCGCGGCACTTTATGCGGTGAAGTTTTATTTTGAGATTTTGTAAGTGATTGAAAGGATGGCTCCTCAGGTAGGACTCGAACCTACAACCCTCCGGTTAACAGCCACTCTCGCGGCGGTTGCACCGAAACGTATTGAGTTGGAATCAATGAGATAGGTGTACCAAGAATAAATCGGC
>JAFAGX010000080.1 GCA_019237515.1 Acidobacteriaceae bacterium | reverse complement strand
GGCTTGGTGGTGTAAAAGGGATCAAGTGCTCGACTGATATCGACGAAACCTGGTCCGGTATCCTCGATTTCAATAACGGCTCGGTTCGCGGCGGTAAAGGCGCGGATTCTTATGCGCTTCGGTCCTGTTTCGGTTTCCACTGCATCGATGGCGTTGTTAATTAGATTCAGCAAAATTTGCTTAAACTGATCCTCATCCACCGCGATCTTCGGCATGTCTTGCTGGATATCTACAAGTACCTCCAGGCTGCGTGTGCGGACATAGTATTCACGCAGGGCAAGCACATCCTGGAGAACTGGCCGTAGATCGACCGACTGCCGATCGACCGCGCGTTGCCGGGAGAAACGCAGCAGATTTTCGACGATCTTCTTCATGCGGCGGCCTTCGTTAACTAATTTGTCCAGCCGCTCACGCACAGGTCCGGAAGGGACATCCTCGGAGAGCAATTCGCCGTATCCCATCACCGCCGTCAAGGGGTTATTCAATTCGTGGGCCACGCCGGCGACGAGCTGTCCCAAGGCGGCCAGTTTCTCGGAGCGAATCAACTGCGCTTGCAGTGACTTCAGCTCCAGTGCAACCGCGAGATCTGCCGCCAGAAGCTCGATACGGGATAGCTCGTGAGCGTTCACAGCTTCGACCTCACGCGGATCATCCAAAGCGATGCAGCCCAGATACCCGCCTCGCGCCGAACACAGCGGGATCAGCAGCTCGTCGCCCGTGTTCCAATACGGATTGGCTGCATACGTAAGGTTGCTCTTAACAGGATCGTACTTCGCAGCTTCTTCCCGGGAAAGCAAGAAAGAATTTTTCCCGATCAAGCGGCCTCGCGAGCAGAAATCTTTGATGTCGTCGGTTGTCCAATTTGCCGCTTTGCGGCGAAGCGCTGCTAGCTCGGTGGTCGCGATTCCGCTTGCACCTGCTACCCGAAGGCCATGACCGATGTTATCGAGGTGGATGGCCGCAACCTGAAAATTTGTGACTTCGGTGATGGTCGAGGCGATTTCATCGCAGAGAAAATCGACAGAAACACCGCTTAGCAATCGAGAGGTAATGGTGGAAAAACGCTCCAGTTGGAGTTTGAGCGCACTTTCTTTGCGCTGCATCAGCTCAATTGATTCGGACTTATCCTCAACAATAGCCAGAATCATGCCGAAAGCGACGAATAGTTTCGGAGTGTTCCAGAGCTCCGGTGGAACATGAACGGCAGGAGCAAATCGGTCTAAGAACATGCCGATGGGGAAGACTGCGCCCCAGCAGAAGAATCCTGCGGCGATCGTGAGGATGCCCGGGGAAGGCCGCCAATAATTCTTGCAGATGAAAACGCCGGGGAGTCCGAACCCGAGGGCCAACAATGCAGTGAGTCCCTCGTCGAACGAGCCGTAAAGGGCTGCCCGAATTGCCCAAACACCAGCTGCCGTTACCAAAGCTGTGAGTGCCAGGACGTAAGCAGATGGGCGCTTCCGAACCCAGAACAGGAAGCATAGTGCTCCAAACAAAGCAATCAGCAAGCTTGCCACGTAGGGCCAGCGTGCGTGCACGTCGTAACAGGCGAGCAGACAGTAGGTCACGGCCGGTAAGCCGGTGACCAGCAACAACAGATTGCGCTGCAGTCTCTCTTCGACGACTGAGGACACGGAGACAACAAAAACCACTGCGGAAGCTTGCAGCGCAGTCAGATCAACAGCGAGCAGCAGAGGGCTGACCGATCCGCTGGCGGGCTCAAACATCTGGGCAACAAAGTGGGTAAACACCAGGAACCAGGCGATCTGCCACAAGCGTAGTCGGGCAGAACGACTGTGCCGCTTCAGCCCCGCGAAGATTCCCACCAAAACCGCAACGGTGAGGACAGTAGGGATTTTATCGAAGAGGGTCATAGACAGCTCGGTTAAAGCTACTCAAGGGTATGAAGGTGGCCAAGATATCGCACGTAACCAAAGTAACGTTGACCGGCTGACCAAGAGATTCGCAACTTAACCGTGGAAGCCGGGTTTGTGGTTGTTGACAAGCCTTGTTCCCCGAACCATGAGCGGCCTCTTTACAGTGGCTTCAGCAGAGGTTCATGATGACGAAAGTAAGTTCATGCGAATAACGGAGTCGCGTTCACAAACGCCGGATCAATCCGTGGGTGGTGGTATCCAACTCTGGCTGATGGTACGCACATCCAACCTTAGAGACTTCCGGAGAAAACCTTGAAAAAGTTAATGCTTGTTGCAAGTGCAGCGGCTTTTCTTGTCTTCGCGTCCAGTGCTTTTGCGCAAGGCTTTGACGCGACCTTTGGCTTTGGCAGTATCACGTCATCCAAGGCTTCAACCAGCAACGGCCTAATTTTCCCCAGCGAACGAGGGGGACTATACCCCGGCTTTACCGCTGACCTGATGGTTCATCGACGCCTGGGAATCGAAGGTGACGTATTTTGGAGGGCCAGTCAGGGCCTTTATGGGTCCGAGCCTTATCGCCCGATTTTGTGGTCATTCAATGCGATCTGGGTACCTCGCATTAGCAAGAATTCGAGTGGCGAGGTCTTAGCAGGCATTGGCG
>JAFAGX010000071.1 GCA_019237515.1 Acidobacteriaceae bacterium | reverse complement strand
ACGACAACTACGAAGTGATCGCCATCAACGATCGCTCGCTCGACAACACCGGTGAAATCATGAATCGAGCAGCGCTTAGTCCGAAAGCTCACGGACGACTGACCGTGATTCACATCACCAGTCTTCCGAGCGGTTGGATGGGGAAAGTTCATGCCATGTGGAATGGCGCGAACCAAACAACGGGCGACTGGCTGCTGTTCACCGACGCCGACGTGCTGTTCCGCTCCGACTCACTGCGCCGGGCTTTAGCCTACGCGGAGGCGGAGCGCGCCGATCATCTCGTTCTGTTTCCACGCATGATCATGCACAGCCCGGGCGAAACCATGATGGTGACATTCTTTCAGAGCTTGTTCGTATTTGGGCATCGCCCCTGGAGAGTGGCTGATCCAAATGCAAAAGACCACATGGGGGTGGGCGCGTTCAATTTGATTCGCTGCCCGGTTTACGAAGCGATTGGCACCTACAAGGCACTGCGGCTAGAAGTTCTCGATGACATGAAACTCGGCAAGCTGGTCAAGCAAGGCGGCTACGCGCAGCGCAATGTTTTTGGCGATGACCTTATCTCCCTGCGCTGGGTGAAGGGCACGATGGGAATGGTCAACAACCTGACCAAGAATTTCTTTGCCATCATGTCCTTCCAATCGTGGAGAACTCTGGGTTTCGCGTTTATGTTGGCTTTCCTCAACCTCATGCCGTTCGTGGGTATTTTTCTGGCTCACGGATGGGCCAGACTGCCCTACGGGATCGCGCTGCTTTGCCTCTTCGGGATCTATTTGGGAATGTCCTGGGAATCGGACGTTCGGGCTTACTACTTTTTTCTCCACCCGGTCAGTTCGGCGGTGTTCGTGTACATCGTGCTGCGCTCCATGATACTGACGCTGGCCAAGGGCGGGGTGGAATGGCGAGGCACGTTTTACGGCCTTAAAGATCTGAAAAGCGGAAGAGTCTAGCGCGCACCTGATCTGCCCTTGAACCTCCGCGCAATAAACTAAGCCCGGCTAATGCGCATTCTTCAGATAGCGATCGAACCACTCCACCGTCCGCTTTAACGCGTCGATCTGATTTTCGCGCTTGGCGAAACCGTGGCCTTCGTCCGGATAGTAGTGGGCGTCGACCACTTTGCCGTATTGCTTCAGAATCGTGACTGCCTGCTCGGCTTCCTCGCTGGGGTCGCGAATATCATTGCCTCCCTGTAACACCAGCAGTGGAGCTTTGGCGTTTTTGAAATACTTGATGGGTGAGGCATCTTCATACGACTGGCGATCCTTCACGGGATCTCCCAGCAGCGACTGGTCGTATTGCTGTAATGTCGGTTCCTCATGCTGCTGTTCGGTAAGCCAGTCGGTGATCCCGTAAAGTTCCACAGCGGCTGCCCAGGCTTCGGGCGTGCGCCCGATCGCGATCATCGCCATGTATCCGCCGTACGAGCCTCCCGTAATACCAATTTTCTTGGCATCGACGTATCCGGTAGCGGCGAGAAATTTCGCGCCGTAGGCTTCATCCTGCAAATCGCCATTTCCAAGGTCTTTGTAGTTAGCCCGTTGGAATTCCATTCCGTAGCCTGTCGATCCGCGAACATTCGGAGCAATGCAAACGTAGCCGCGCGAGGCCAATGCAGCCGCAGTTTTGTTGAAATAATCTGTCGTTTGGCCGGTCGGTCCTCCGTGCGGCAGGACGACACCAGGATTGCTGCCATCGCGCTTGAGGTTAAATGGCATCCAGAGAAATGCGCTGATAATTTTGCCGTCGTAGGTCCGATAGTGAACAAGCTGCGATGGAGGAAGCTGGTTGGAATTCAGGCTCGCCAGGGCTGAAAACGTGAGCTGATGCGACTGCCGCTGCGCCAGATCGTAAACCCAAAAATCAGCAGCTACGGTTGAGCTTTGATGCAATACAAGCAAGCGATCACCTGCCTGGGAAAATGCATTGGGTGTGCCGGCCGGGACGTTAATACCTACAGGAAGAGAAAGCTTTTCAGCGTGATTGGTTGCGCGGTCCTCTAAATAGAGATCCGTACGACCATCTTCATTGACGGAGTAGGTGAACCTTTTGCCATCGGGTGAAAAATTCCCCGCTTCGGCCTCCCACTTCAGATCAGTAACCCACGTGATCTTCCTGCTGGCGGTGTTAAGCAACGCGACATTCTGATATCCCCCTTTTTCGTTGGAACTAATTAGCAACTCGTCGCCCTCCGGT
>JAFAGX010000069.1 GCA_019237515.1 Acidobacteriaceae bacterium | reverse complement strand
GCAGCTCGACGAAATCGACGGCCTGGTCATCCCCGGGGGCGAGTCCAGCACTTTTCTGAAGCTGCTCGGGGAGGCAGGCTTCGAGAAGCTGAAACAATTCGTTCGCGTGAAGCCGACATTCGGCACCTGTGCCGGCGCAATTCTTCTCGCCAAAGAAGTCGAGAATCCCACGCAAGAAGGCCTAGGCGTGCTCGATATTCGCATCCGCCGCAATGCCTATGGGCGCCAGATTGACAGCTCGATTCGCGAAGGTATGTTTGGCGGCCAGCCGGCCGAGATGGTCTTTATCCGCGCTCCGAAAATCGAGCAGGTTGGACCCACAGTTGAAGTTCTTGCAACAGAAGGCGAAGATCCCGTCGCCGTTCGTCAGGGAAAAGTCATGGCGGCCACATTTCATCCCGAACTTTCTTCAGATACTCAAGTCCACCGGGCGTTTCTGAATTTAGTCGATGGGGCCAGGTAGCTCCTAAAGCTGCGTGTTCTTGCTGAGCAAGCTTGCTCGCATGTTTCCTTAAGTCCCAATTCATTGCCGCCGCACGAACCTCGTGTTCGCCCGCAAGGTCGCTAAATTTCACGTCTCAGCACATAAGGCGTTTATTCCTCTTGACACGGCGTTTATGTAACCGTATAGTTACGCATCATGCGTCACCGTTCGGTTACATATTCGCCAGAAGCGACCTTTGGAGCCCTGGCGGATCCCACGCGCCGGGCTGTGCTGGACTTGTTGCGCCAGGGAAGTCAGCCGGCTGGGAAAATCGCCCAGGCCTTCCCGGTCTCGCGGCCGGCAATTTCGAAGCATTTGCGTTTGCTGCGTAAGGCACATTTGGTCGAGCAAAGACGCGAAGGACGTTTGCGCCTCTATAGCCTTAACCCCGAGCCGCTCAAAGCCGTCGATTCCTGGCTGGAGCAGTATCGAAACTTCTGGCGCACAAGCCTGATGAACTTGAAGGAGTTTGTGGAAGCTGAGTATGAGAAGGAAAAGTCCGGGTCCAAGAAGAAATGAAATTAACTCTGAGGAGAATGTAATGATGAAAACGCTTCGCATGGTACTGCCCATTCTGATTGCTCTGACCGCCACCGCAGCCCTCGCCGAATCGGAAGCCAACACCGCATTTGCCCAGC
The DNA here is from genome assembly GCA_019237515.1 of Acidobacteriaceae bacterium. Next base: position 6,810 of record JAFAGX010000069.1, on the reverse strand, counting down.
TCAAGTCTTTGCAAGGATCGTGGGCGGGAAAAACTTCTGATGGCCGGCCTGTGCAGATTTCCAATCGAGTCATCTCGAACGGCTCTGCAATGATGAGCGAGATTACGGGTCGGGAAGACATGATCACGATGTTTCATCTGGACGGCAACCGGGTGATGATGACCCATTACTGCGCAAGCGGAAATCAGCCGCGAATGGTTGGTTCCGTGTCGCCGGATGGAAAGACGATCACCTTTAATTTCCTTGATGCCACCAACCTGGTCAGTACACAGCATGGCCACATGGAACAGGTAGTGTTCACATTGGTCGATGCCGATCACCATACCGAGCAATGGCAATTCGCAACTCCGGATGGAAAGAAAATGCAGGAAGTGTTCGATCTTCAACGGCAAAAATAAATTTTGGTTCGCAGGCGCGGCAGGAACTCGAGTAAGGCCTCGATACCATCATGGGAAGGAGAGCGGATGGCCAGTGCAAACATAACTCCCGATCAGGACGCAGTTGTCAGAGAGATCCAGATTGCCGCGCCTGCGGAAAAGGTATTTCAAGCGTTGATTGATCCCAAGCAGGTCATGCAATGGTGGACATCCGACGAATGTCAGATCGACTCGTTCGCTTTTGAGCCCCGCCGCGGGGGGCAATGGCGCTATGACACCCGGCAGACCAAGATGGACATTAACGGCGTCAGCAAATTTCACTGTGAAGGAGAGGTGCTGGAGTTCGATCCGCCGCGCGTGCTGGCCTACACATGGATTGCGAACTGGCACGATCAGAGCTCAGAGCGAACTGTGGTGCGCTGGGAACTCGTTCCGGTCGCCGCGGGCACGAAAGTCAAAGTAACCCATAGCGGTCTGAGAAACCTGCCAGTCGCACGCAAGGATTACGGAAGTGGCTGGAAAGGTGTGGTCGAAACGCTTAAGGATTTTGTTGAGAAACGAATTGCGGAAAGTATTGGCTCGAAGACTGTAACCACGCACGTTGCGGTTGATCAAAATGAACTTGTGAGTGAGATCCGCATCTCTGCGGACCCAAGCCGCGTCTTTCAGGCGCTTGTCGATCCTCAGCAAGTCTTGAAATGGTGGGGACAGGCGGGGGTGTATCAATGCACTGAATTCAGCTCAGACCTCCGGGTGGGAGGACGTTGGCGGAGTGCAGGCATTGGCCCGGAAGGCTCGCATTTCGAAGTAAGCGGCGAGTATTTGGAAGTTGATCCACCACGACGCCTGACGCAGACCTGGGTGGCAAGCTGGACGGGCGATGCAAAAACCGAAGTTCGCTGGGAACTGCGGCCCACGCCCAATGGCACACTGTTACGAATTCGCCATTGTGGGCTCGCAGCGCATCCGGAGCTGGCACAGAGTTACCGGGGCTGGCCACGCATGCTGGGCTGGATTCAGACACTGCTGGAAACAGGCGAAACCGTCGAATCGCGGATGTCCACATCGACGGCGAGGGATTAAGTAAGAGACGGCACGGGATATTGAGACGAAGCGCTCGGCAACCTTCAAGAATGGGTATGCGAGGGTGGAGAGGAACCAATGGCAACGGCAGCTATTTCTCCGGATCAAGACGTTATTCATGCGGAAGTCTTCATCGCAGCACCGCCAGAACGCGTGTTCGAGGCAATTACCAATCCCGACCAGCGGCAGCAATGGTGGGGCCAAAAAGGCGTCTATACCAGCACCGAAACCCACAGTGACCTTCGCCCGGGAGGAAAATGGTGGGGTGCTGGCGTTAGCGCAGATGGAAAACCCTTTCGCGTGGAAGGCGAATATTTGGAGATCGATCCACCCCGTTTGCTGGTGTACACGTGGCACCCAAGCTGGGCGCATCCGCTCAAAACTGTGGTCCGTTGGGAACTGGAAGCTCGTCCGGTTCATGGCCTGCAATCTCATGGTCCTAAGAAGATGGGCACCGGAACCATGGTGAGACTGCAGCACAGCGGATTTGCCGGCAACCTAGAAGCCGCCCAGGGACACACCCAAGGTTGGGTCAGGGTGCTTGGCTGGATGCAGGCTTTCGTAGAACGAGGAGAAACGGTCAGCACGCGGCCAGCGCTCGGAGCTTAGGGCTCGAATCCCGCCAGCTAAGACTTAAAAGGCAGCCGCACTCCTGCTATTCGCTTCGTGTTCGGGTTTAGCTAACCGCTCATGACCAGTGGCTGTTGGATGATTGGCTTCGTTCGCGTCGAACAAGGCGTGGGTCATCGCGTTCAAACTAATATGCGACTGCTCCAACACGCGGAGCAGGTACTTTTGAGCTACCACGCGGTCGGCGGGGTGGATGAGCTTCCACCAGCGTGCTAAGGATTCACGAATCTGCTGGTCGGTCTTTTCTCCCTCCACTGCAGCGTCAATGAGCTTATAAACCTTACTTTTGACGGCCTGATAGGAAACAGAAATTTCCTGCGGCATGACGGGCTCCCTAGGTAGACCTTTTCCCAGCAATAGGTTGACCAAACCTGTCCCCTGTATTCTTTGGCCTTACACCAAGAAAATCCAAGGAATTGGAGGAAACTGCAAAGGCGATATGATTTTCCGTAGAGGAGGGCTCTGGAACCAAGGACAACACGCAGCCTTTCTCGCGCTGTGCGTTAGAATTTCTGTCCTTTGCTTAAATTCACGCCGTGAGAGTTGGAGGTTGCATGAGGCAGGTTCTTCTGTGCCTGTGTTTCTATGTCGTTTCCCTCGGCGCTTTGCACGCCCAAGATGGCTCCATCACAGATACAAGTGATCGCTTCTTTCTGCCACACGACACATTCTGGGGATACGCCCAATTTGACTTAGCTCCTCCTCATAACGAGATTGATCCCAATCTGTGCACCTCTAACGCGGGAAGCTACGGGGGTGTGAACGCGCCCTGTAGCGAGTTTGCGCGTTACATGCTGTCCGGATACCTGGAAGTGCGCCCGTTTGGACAGGGGCAACTTCGGCGTTTCATGCTTTTTGGCGAACCTTCGTTCTTGTTTGGAAAAAACATCCCTAAAACCTCCTACACCTGGTCCTTTGACGCCATCGGAATTGAACATTCGTGGGGGCTTGGGGTCTATTTGGCGAAGGGATTCGAGTTTCGGGTAACGCAGCATTTTCTGTTTGATCGCCTGGGCGCTCGCGACAAGAACCTGGGCACGGCGGACCTTGGGAATAATGGGCCTTGGGGACGGTACAACGCGATCGGGGTTCGTAAGTATTTCGGGCAGCGCCGATGGGGAAACTCACAGTAACCCTCATCGTCTTTTGATAACTGGGTAAACTGGCCGTGCTAAGCTGAGCGGTTCAGCTGCCGAACTTCTCTACTGCTTCTTCCATGCCATCATCGAGGAATCTCGACCTCATGGCGGGTTTTGAATCCATTCCTTTCCATGATTCTGAAAAGGCGCACGCGCATCTCGCTGAGATCGGAACCTCCTCATCGAAATTGGCGGGCACCGTATTAGGGTTGCTTCCGGAATTGCCCGATCCAGACTGCGCGATTATGCTTTTCGGTCGCTTCATCAGCCAAAGCTCGCCAGAAACAGTAAAACTCCTGGAACTCGATGCCAGACTGACGCATTATCTGTTGCTCGTTTTTTCGCACAGCCAGTTCCTCGGGGAGACCGCCGTTCGCCATTCCAAGTTATTAGATGGATCTCTGCTGGGAAAAGACCTGGATCGAAGCTTTTCGAAGGAGGACTTTCAAGAGCAGCTTCAACCCTGCGGGGGCGTCTTTTCGGGGTGCGGGACCTCGGCGATGCTGGCGGCATTTAAGAAGTGCCAATACATTCGAATTCTTCTGCGCGATGTGTTGCATGCCGCGACCTTGGGAGAAACAACTGGCGAGATTTCAACCTTGGCCGACGTTCTCTTGCAAGCTGCATTAGAAGGTGCCGTGGCCCAGCTTCAAGGCCGATATGGAGCTCCGCAATACCGCGATGAGGGCGGACAACCTCACGACATGCCGTTTGCGATCCTTGCTTTGGGAAAGCTGGGCGGCAACGAGTTGAACTATAGCTCCGACATTGACCTGATGTTTCTCTTCGGGGATGGAGAGGAGGCGCCTGGCTGTTCACTCTCGCATCGCGAATACTTCATTCGGCTCGCGCAGGAAGTCACAAGTATTCTCTCCTGCGCCACCCCCGAAGGCCCGGTTTTCCGTATCGATTTGCGTCTGCGACCGCAAGGCGGGGAAGGGGAACTGGCTATTAGCCTTGCGGAGGCACTGCGGTACTACGCAACCTCTGCGGAGGACTGGGAGCTACAAGCGCTTATCAAAGTTCGCCACTCCGCAGGGGATGCCACCCTGGCACGTCAGTTCATCCGCGCAGTCCGGCCATACGTTTACAAGGAGGCGGCAAACTTCGCTGCCATTAAGACCGCGCTTGTAGCGCGCGAGAAGATGCAAAAACAACGCAGGTCACATTTCGCCGAACAGAAAACCGGGATTGACGTGAAAATCGATAGCGGCGGCATTCGCGATATCGAATTTCTTGTGCAGTGCTTGCAGCGGGTATATGGGGGTACGGAGCCTTGGTTGCAGTCCAGTGGCACTCTCTTTGCGCTGCAAAAGCTGCACGATAATGGGCATATCAGCGGAAGCGAATTTCACGAACTGAGCGCCGCATACGGCTTCCTGCGCACAGTTGAGCATCGGCTGCAATTGCGGCAGGGCAAACAGACCCACCTAATGCCCATCTCTGGCCCGGAGCTTGAAATTCTGCAGCGCGCGATGAGCTTTTTCGACCCGTCCCAAGGCCCCATAGATAAATTCGTCGAGGTCCTGCGCCAGCGAATGTCACGGGTTTTCGAGATTTACCGGCGTGTGATCTATCAGCAGCAGACCCTGGAAAGCCGCGATTCAGGCAATGCGAGCTTTCAGCTGCGTCCCACAGCTGACTTCAATATCGCCGATCACTCCAACCGTCACATTCTGGAGCGACTTGCAGCGGACGCGCCGGATCTGTACCAACTTGCGAGCGGTGACGATCTCAGCCCAGCAGCTCGCAAAAATCTGTTCCGGTTTTTCACCGCAGCACTCACAACTTCGGGGCGGTATGGCGCGGTACTTCGCCATAGGGAATGCGTTGCGAGTGCGTTGCCGATTTTTGATAGCAGCGACTACTTGACACAGCTTTTGACTCGCCACCCAGAAGAACTAGCCAGCCTTCGTGATTCGCTGAACGCTCCCTCACGCGCTGGAAGCGGCTATCTGTTTGAAACTTTCCTTGCAGAAACTCACCGGCTGGACCCGATTTTTGCCTATGTTGCGAGTTCGGCCGCTTCTCATACAGAAAAATTGCGCCTGCTTCGGCGCCATTTTCGACATCGTGTGTTCGCGGCCGGGGCTAAAGACATCCTGGAGCGCCGGGATGTTTACTCCTCGTGCGCCGAAATTTCGTCGGCGGCAGAGGATGCGATTGCCAGTGCGTTCGAAATTGCCGAAGCGCCGAAAGGCCTGACAATTATGGCACTCGGACGTTTAGGCAGCGGCGAACTGGACCTGCTCTCAGATGCAGACCTGCTTTTTGTATGTGATGACCCGAAGAACCGGCAGTACGTCACCCAAGCCGCTTCTCACATTGTACAAATTCTTTCGGCGTACACGCAGGATGGCATGCTGTTCCCGGTGGACACGCGTCTACGCCCGCGCGGTCTCGAAGGGGAATTGCTGACCACATCGGGCGACTTGGCCCGCTACTTCGAACGAGAAGCGCACGCATGGGAGGGGCTCACTTATACAAAACTCCGATACATTGCGGGCTCGCGCGAGTGCGCCCAACAGGTTGTCAAGGCTGCGGCGGGTTTGTACGAGCGCTTTACCGCAGACAGCGGTTTCGCCGGCAGCATTCGAGAGATGCGGCAGAAGCTCGAAGCCTCGGACACCGATAAGAATTTCAAGACCTCGCCAGGTGCCATCTACGACATTGATTTCTTGACTGGCTTCCTAATAGTAAAAGGACGGATCCAACACAAGAATGGCAATCTTCGTGACCGCATTTGGCAATGTGCAGATACTGGTTTGCTGGACAGGCGGGATGCCGCTCTTCTAGACCACGGTGGGGAATTGTTGCGTACGGCTGACCATCTCACGCGTTTGGTGGTCGGCCGCCGCCACAAGTGGCTGCCAACTGGCGAGCACGCCCGTCATGCCAGCGAGAAACTGGCGTCGGATATCCTGGGGCGCAGTTTTGATCGAGGTCTGGAAACAGAACTGGAGCGTACCTGCCGTGAGATTCGTCAGATCTACAACCGCGTGTTGGGAGTTGCGACGGGATAGCCTCCCGCCACCGCAGTCTGCCGCTTTCGCTGCACCAGCCAAATAATCAATGCGACGATCCCGCCCAGAACGAGGAAAGGCGCCAGCAGAATTGGCCACATCCACCCGACTCCGCCCACCGATGTAACATCTCCGCCAATGACAGCCTGCGGATCGCGGTGGATTTTACCGGCCACAGCAACCACGTCCCCACCAACTTTCGTGTCGCTTGCGAGACGGACACTACCCGCGACCGCAACAGCGTCTCCGGCTATCTGTGCGCCATTTTCGAGTGTAATACTCCCCGCAACGGCCACCGTATCTCCTGCGATTTGGCCACGCACACGAATCGAACATGCGATACACACAACATCGCCGACCTGCTCACCTGGCTCGACAATTATTGAACGGCCGATTTGTACACGATCGTTTGAGCGTGCGGCTGCCGCAGTCGGCAAAAGCACAAAAAGGACGGCGATCAAGATTACACTCTTCATCGAGAGGCCAGAAATCAGCGAATTGGCGGGTGTCGAGTTCCGATAAGGCGCATACGTGGTACGCATACTGAAACAGTATAGT
>JAFAGX010000375.1 GCA_019237515.1 Acidobacteriaceae bacterium | reverse complement strand
TTTCGCCTATGCTCATCGAGAACTACTTGAAAACGGAGCTCAGGTTCTGCCGAGCTTGGGTCGGGCAGGCAAGGGCGCCTGCCCTACGTGAATTTCGCTAGAACGCGATCACATGATTGCCGTCGGTGGGGCTGGTTCATCCGGGCTGCCCGCGTTTGCCAACGGAACCTTCATCATGACAAAAATCAGCACAGCCATGCCAATGAGACCAGAAAATGCTGAGTCCCCGAGGTCGATGTGCCAAAGCTGGTGATTGGAGCCCACAATTGCCGCAATGACGAGTCCGCACAAAGCCTCGCCGGCTATCAAGCCTGATGCCGTCAGTACTCCGGCATTGTCCACACGCGCTTTCTGGGCATCATTGTAGCCGCGCCGGTCGCGAATCTTGTCCGTAAACCAGCGAATTACCCCGCCCAGAAAGATAGCAAACGTGGTTTCAAGCGGCAGGTACATGCCCACCGAGAACAGCATTGGGCTTTTAACTTCCACCATGATCATGGAAAAACCCAGCAGAATGCCTACTACCACCAGTGGCCATGCCATACTTCCGCCGACAATTCCTTGCGCGAGCATAGCCATCAACCCGGCTTGCGGCGCAGGAAGTGCAGCACTGCCGAAGTGGTAGGCCTTGTCCAAAATCATCAGCGGAAAAAACAATACGAGCGAGGCAACGACTGTGCCAAAGATATCGCCAATCTGCATTTTTGATGGTGTGCCGCCAAGGATGTGACCAGCTTTCAAATCCTGCAACATCTCCCCGGCAACGGCGGAGGAAACGCAAACCACTGCGGCAACTCCCAGCACGGCTGCTACGCCGCCAATACCGGACACGCCTAAAGCGACCATCAGCAAGGCCGCAACCAGCAGCGTACAGAGCGTCAGGCCGGAAACAGGGTTGTTGGAGGATCCGATCATGCCGACCAAGTTTCCCGACACCGCCGCAAAAAAGAAACCGAGGACGACCATCACGGCTGCAGCGACGATGGCGCCAGCAATTACCTTATTCGAGGTCAGGTTATGAGCGCCGGAAATGAAGAAGTAGTAAAGCCCAATCATCGCGACAAAGACGAGGCCAACGCCGGCAAAAACGGTTCTAGAACTGAGGTCGCGTTCCGTGCGGTCGGTGGCCTGACGCGCTTCCGCCGATTTCTTGAGATCAGTAATGGCGCGTTTCATGCCCGCGCCAAGCTGGGCACGCATGCGAAACAAGGTGAATCCCGCGCCGACTAACATGCCCCCGACGGCAATCGGACGCACGATGGAATACCAGACGCTGAAAGCCACTCCACTCCAGTAGGCGGCAGAACTCGTTCCCGGCGCCTGCGCCGGCAAATTCGGGCCCAGAAAATAGATAAGAAGCGGAACCAGGAGCCCCCAGGCCAACACTCCGCCGGCAAAATTCAAAGACGCCAGGCGAGGTCCGATGATGTAACCCACCCCCAGATAGGCAGGGCTGACCGCAGGGGAAGTAAAGGTGGTCATGCCGCCGGTCGCGAGCATTGGCGCGGTGGTACTACGCCCCAGCCGTAAACCTGCGGGCATTTTCGGGATGTTGATCAGCAGATTTCGGGTATACCAGAACACGTTGATCTGCGAGAGGAAGTACATGAATGCGCCAAATCCCATGTTGGCGAAGAGGATCTTTGCGGCTTTGGAACCTTGTTGTCCCGCCTTGTGGATTTCCGATGCGGCTACCGATTCCGGGAATGGAAGCTCTGGATCCTCAACCATTACGCGGCGGAGCAAGGTGACAAACAAAATTCCCAGCAATCCACCAATCGCCATTAGCGCGACGGATTGCCAATATCTCTCCATTGAAAGGCTGGGCCATAACCCGGCTAGTACAAAGGCGGGAATTGTGAACACGGCTCCCGCGGCTACCGATTCGCCGATTGCGCCGACGGTTCGGGCGATGTTTTCTTCCAGCAGCGACCCTTTCATCAAGCGCAGGACCGACATGCCGATGACGGCGGCAGGATACGTGGCGGCGATGGTCATTCCCGCCTTGAGGCCGAGATAAGCGTTCGCCGCACCCAGGATGCCGGTCATCAGCATTCCCAGAAACACTGCGCGGAAAGTGAATTCGCGCATTTCCATGTTTTGGGGCACGTAGGGCTGATATTTCCTTTGAACGCTGGGAAGAGTTTGAGTGCTCATGGTTGAAAACCTCGTAAACTGCGGGCCTTTCGAATATAAACCTATGACGGCGCGACGTTAGCACGCGGTAATGGCGAATTACAAGTACGGAAGTTACACAGAGCTGTGGGGCCATGAGTCCGACCGGGAGACGTATCTACTTTCGATACTCTGCGGTAATTGCGCCGTATTATCGAGCACCGCTATACTTAAGAAGATCCGGCCAGCCGGAGCCTCCGCAGCAACCGTTGGCCGAGGGAGGGTCGTCTTCAGCAGTAGCGGAAATAGCTCAGGCCCGATGGCAAGAGAAAAAATCGTGGGCAAGGACGGAGTTTTGCTTTCTTGCCTAGCCTCAGGGATTCACGGCGTCGCTGCGGCCCTCTTTACGACGTTGTTTCCCTCTGATTGCCGCATTTGCGGCGCTCCACTGATAAACATTTCTCGTCTTCCGGTCTGCGAACCCTGCCTTTCTGGAATGCACCCAATTTCGATCGGGGTGTGTGCGGTCTGCGGTGAGCGTCTACCTGAAGTGCATGCCCTCGACGGTGAAGTCCGGTGCGAGACTTGCCGGCGTATCGAACCTCCATACGTGAAAGCCAGCGCCTATGGGAGCTACGAAGGCGGTCTACGCGAACTAATCCATTTGCTGAAATACGAACAGGTGCGCCCGGCGGCAAATGTGCTAGGGCGCATGCTTTCGGAAGCGATGGCTGACTTGCTTCCCGCCATGGGCGAGGATGCGCTCGTGGTTCCGGTACCCTTGCACGCCAGCAAGATGAGGCAGCGCGGGTTTAATCAGGCGGAATTGATCGCCCGATGTGCTCTGAAGGTTATGAGCGGAAATCGGTTCGAGTTGGTTCGCGGAGTCTTAGAGCGCCCTCGCGAAACGCAGTCGCAGATCGGACTTTCCCGTCATCAACGGCGCGAAAATATGCGGGGTGCGTTTGCGGTAGTTAAACCAGAACTGATTTCTGGGCGACAGGTTTTGCTGGTAGACGACGTATTCACCACCGGCACGACGGTTTCCGAGTGCGCTCGTGTACTTCGGCGTGCAGGAGCATCTAAGGTATTTGTAGCCACAGTTGCGAGAACCTTAAAGGCAGAGACCCAGCACGTCGTGGTGCAGTTGGAAGAACCGGAAAGTCGCATGGCAGCAGCAGCCGCAGGTTAGCGCAGGGAAGAACGGTTTCGCAACCATTTAGGGAAGATGGGCAAAGTAGGGATACGCAAACTATGTCGGGCAAGTGGCACAACTCGCCGAATCTGAATCGGGCGCAGAGTGCTTCAGCGGCGGTGGGCGAAATGCGCCTGGATGTTGATGGCCATGTGCTGCACGCGCCGGTGCTCGTGCTGAACGCCTCCTATGAACCGATCAATGTCTGTGCTGCGCGTCGTGCCATCGTATTGGTTTTGAAGGGTGTTGCCATGACCGAAGAAGAGAATGGTCATTTTCTTCATGCGGCACGCCTAGCTATGCGATTACCGTCCGTGATTCGGCTTCTCGAATATCGACGCATTCCTCACCAGACACGCGCGCTTTCACGCAAGAACATCCTTCTGCGCGACCGAAACACCTGCCAATACTGCGCTGAGGTATTGCCTTCAAGCGAACTCACG
>JAFAGX010000053.1 GCA_019237515.1 Acidobacteriaceae bacterium | reverse complement strand
GGCGGCTGTGCTGTTGGCCGTGGCGGCTTGCGCGCTGTTTTTCGGCCCGTTCGGACCATCGGGCCAGCCGGATCCGACGATCATTCAGACTGTGCCCAAACCCGACTTTTTCTTCCTGTGGCTGTACGCGTTGCTCTCGCTGCTCCCGCCGTCGCTCGAAACCCCGGTACTTCTGATCGGGCCAGTGGTGGTGATTGCCGGGCTGCTTCTGCTTCCATTTCTTTCCGGGGAAGGGGAAAAGAGTTGGAAACGTCGGCCGATTGCAGTTTTGACCGTAGCGTTGATCGCGATCACGCTCGGGACATTTACTCATCTCGCGGGCTTCACACCCTGGAGCCCGCACATGAACTCGTGGAGCGGTGATCCAGTGCCGGTTAAGTTCATCAATGGCACGACCGCACTGGAGCGGCAGGGAGCTCTGGTATTTCAGGTCAAGCAGTGCCGCAACTGTCACTCGCTCGGCGAAAGTGGCGGACAACGAGGTCCTGCGCTCGACAGCGTGGCCGTACGCCTCACCCAAGATCAGCTTATCCGTCAGGTGATCCAAGGAGGCGGCAACATGCCGGCCTACGGCAAGAACTTGAGTCCCGCGGAAACAACCGCACTCGTAGCTTTTCTCGAGACGCTGCATCCGAAGGGACAAGCGCCAGCCCGCGATGCCTCGCGCGATCTCGCCCTCAAAGACGAACAGCAGTCTGGTTCGAAGCCCTAGGAGAAAGGTTTCATGCCACATCTCCATCACGGTGCCTTGGGATCGGGTGGGCCGGTCTTGCTCACCGGGACGCTCGTGATCTTGGCTTTCATCTACCTTCGCGGATGGGTTTCTCTTCGATCTGAGCGGTTGATCCGCATTGCAGCTTGGCGTGCCTGCAGTTTTCTTCTGGGTCTGTTCCTGATTTGGGCGGCCCTCGCTTCTCCTTTTTCCTCACTCGATCACGAACTTCTGACCGCACACATGCTGAAGCATTTGCTGCTGATGACTGTGGCTCCTCCGCTGATCTGGTTAGGAGAACCCATGCGTTGTGTTGCGTGGGCATTCCCGATCGCGATCTGGCGGACAAGAATATCCGCCCTACAACAGATCGGAAAAGCGCTGGCAAGGCCCGAGGTTTGCTGGCTTGCAGCGGCTGCAGCGTTACTCCTGTGGCACATTCCCGCAATCTTTGCGCTGGGCATGCGCTCGGCGGAATGGCATTTTGTCGAGCAATCATCATTTCTGGTGAGCGGACTCTTGTTTTGGTGGCCAGTGATTCAGCCTTGGCCGAGCGCCTTGAGGCCGGAGCTGTCGATGATCCTGTATCTGTTTTTTGCTACGGTGCCATGCGACGTCCTTTCCGGGTTTCTGGTTTTTTGCGACCGCGTGATTTATACGGGGTACTTGTCCTCATCACGCTTGTTCGGCTTGGATGCGCTCGGAGATCAGCAATGTGCGGCTGCGTTGATGTGGACCTGCGTCACTCTAGTGTACCTGGTGGCCGGGACGACCTTATCCATGCGGCTGCTGTCCAGGCAGAATTCTCGCGACCATGAATTCGCGTATGCAGATATGTATGTCATACCCGCGCAGCGAAATGTTCAACACAAGCTGGAGGCTTTCTGACCGTGGCTGCGAGGTCATTCGCGACGGCTTCTGTGTCACCTGCACTGCCTGCTCGCGCCGCGCTTTCAAATGTATTCTCCGATTATTGGGCGCTTACTAAGCCGGAAGTCAATTTTCTGATCGTGATCACAACCTTCGCCGGGTTTTATTTGGCTCGTCCGGAGGGATGGCGGGACTTCCCAATCCGGCTGTCAATCAATGCGCTGCTCGGTACATTGTTGGTAGCCAGCGGCACTGGCACCCTGAACCAATATCTTGAGCGCCGCTTCGATGCGCAAATGCGCAGAACTTCTCGACGGCCGCTGGCCGCCGGCCGGCTCAAACCAGCTGCCGTCCTCTGGTTCGGGATCGCATTGTCGGTTATCGGGAGTGTCTATCTTGCGGTCGCGGTTAATGTTCTTGCGAGCCTTCTCGCGATGGCCACGCTACTGTCTTATCTGTTCCTTTACACTCCGCTCAAGCGAAAGTCGCCACTGTGCACCCTGGTCGGCGCTTTTCCGGGGGCCATGCCTCCTCTGATCGGATGGGCCGCAGCTTCCGGGAAGCTGAACTTCCAGGCATGGACACTCTACGCAATCCTTTTTCTCTGGCAATTTCCGCACTTCATGGCCATTGCCTGGATGTACCGCGAGGATTACGCCCGCGCAGGCTACCTGGTGCTGCCTCCTGGTCCCTCCATGCGGGCCCGTTTCGTTCATCTGCAAACGGTGTTGCCGCTGTTAGCGCTGTTGCCAGTAAGTCTCCTGCCCGGCGTGATGGGGGAAGCGAAATTTTATTGGGTCGGAGCCTTACTCCTCAGCGTGGGATTCTTCTACTGCGGAGCAAAGTTCGTAGTTCACAGGTCGAACTCTGCCGCACGACGTCTTCTTGTTGCATCCATCCTTTACCTTCCCGCGTTATTCTTGCTGATGCTGCTTGCACGCGGCTAAAGGATTACGGTGATGGTCGACAACCGTCTCATAAGTGAGCAGTTCCGCGAATGGGTGATTGCCAGGCGCGATCCGCCATCGATTTCGCATGTGGTCTTCAGCGCATTTGCTGCAGTAACGTCTTATGCTATCGCGCGCCTGTTCCATCTGCCGGAAGCCTACTGGGCGCCAATGTCGGCCCTGATAGTTACTCAACTGACGCTGAGGGCCGCATTCCCCATTGCCGTCCAATATGTCGTAGGAACAGCGATCGGCGCAGCCGTTGGAGGGCTCGCTGACATTTACTTCCACACAAACGTCTGGGCGTTAGGAGCGGCTATCGTCCTGGTTGGATTGCTGTGCGTTGCACTTCACATCGAGAGAAGTGCGTTTCGATATGCCAATATCACTCTCGTGATCGTCACGCTTGTGCCTCGGTCTGCAAGCGGCGGGTCTGTGGCGCTCCGCAGATTCTTCGAGGTTTCGATAGGGATCGGGGTCGGCCTTGTGCTCTTCGCGGCGTGGCAGAAGATTGATCTGAAATTTCCAGCCAAAGTGAGCCCGGCATCTTCAATCAGCTGAAATCAAGCCATGCACCACGTTTAGCGATGACACGCAGCGTGCGCCGAAGAAGCTAGCTAGCGCGAAAGCTTGGGCAATTCGACACGCGCGAGCGGAGCGCCCCAAGCGTCAAAAACCGAAACGTCGGCTCGATGTGCAATGGCCTTACCCTGATCGGGAACAGCGGGGAGAATAAAAGTAATGGTGGTTAACTGTGATGTACAACCCGTCAGTTGCCGTAGTTCACGGGCTGGCTCATCGATTGTGTGCCACGCATTTGCCAAGCTCGACACTCGCAACACGACCTCGACCGCACCGACCAGGTTTTCGCAGCGCATCGGAATCTGAATTTCCCACTCTTTGCTGCTGGTTCTTTTTGCCGTTGGCTTGGCAACAAAGATGACAATGGGAGGATTCCCGCCCGGCGAGGCATACCATCGCGGCCAGAGGTGCTCGAACTCTATGCTGGCGCTGACGTAGGCTCGCATCAACTCGCGGTCACGCTCTTCCCAGCAGGGGTGCATCGCGTAAAGAGACGCATGGGCGGTGCCGGAGCCATTTACGTGCAGTAAATGATGAAGTGCCGGCACAAAATGGGGATGGTATCCTGCGCGGGCCATCAGCATGAGGCTCTCGCGGTCGGCTTCGAGCTCAAGCTTTCGACAGAAGCGCGCCAGATCTTCGGAAGCTCTTTGGGAATCTGACCAGGACGCGAAGGGAAGTCCGGGATCGCCGAGAACGATTGTCGGAGTACTGTCACGCTCCATCGATTTCTGATAAAGATAGCGGCGGGCCCAGTCTCGCCGGACGATGTGCGTGATTTCGTGCGACAAGATCGCCGCCCATAACCCTGTACTCTGACCTGCCAGTTGCGCGAGCCCGCCTTCCACGTAGATTGTTCCTTCGGGCGAGGCGTATGCGTTGAGCTGATGATTATTAATGATGCGCAGCTCCCAAGCGAATCTTGTGCCGAATGCTGGGGGTTTCTGAATGAGTTCTTTAAAGACGCTGCCGCCGACTGTGTAACGTCCTGTTGCAGGCAGGCTCTGTGACAGGAGTTGAGGACGCAGGCGAGTTCCAGTTTCAACATCGAGGGTGAAATTAGGAGGAACATCTGGTTCGTCAAGAAAGGCCGTACGGGTTTGAGCGGATGTCGTTCTCGAAAAAACGCTCGAAAACGCGAGCAGAAATGCGAGAGTGGCCCGGTTCTTTCTCGTGGTTCCTCCCGGGAGCGGCATTGCCGCGTGCATGGACGCCCCGCGTCGCTAAAGATTACAGGAAGCAGAGCACAAGCACCCTAAATAAAAATAATCGTTTGCGCCGTATCGCGCGGTGATAGAAATCACATTGCAACGCACGCTGCCGGTTTCGGGCGGCGGAAATAATTTTCCGCCGCTACCCTAAAAGCAAATCCTTATTTTGAAGTTGCCATCGCTTGGACGCTGCCCTGCGATAACAGATTCTGATCTTGTTGTTGCAGCGGAGCAGGCAATTTCGCATAGAACAGGCTTTCGGCCTGGTTCTGGCCCTGGGTGACGATGTACTCCGCAAATTCCTTCAGTACTTTGCCTTTGTCCGGATTTTTGGCATCCTTCGGGATTAAGAGGAACGTGAGGCCAGCAATTGGGTAAGCGTCTTTAGCCGAAGCGGGTGGATCGACGATTGGGGTGCGCACATCCTTTGCCAGCTGGTCTGAAAAGGCGTTGATCGCGGCCGTGGTGCCGGCTGCGCTGGGTTCCACCCAATTTCCGGCTTGATTGCGAACCTGCGCAACCGGAAGATTGTTTTCTTTCGCGTAGCTCAGCTCGACGTACCCGATTCCGCCGGGCGTTTGCTTCACCACTCCAGTGACGCCCTCGCTGCCTTTGCCGCCAAGTCCGACCGGCCAGTTCACAGAAATTCCTTTCCCAACCTGCTTCTCCCATCCGGGGCTGACCTTCGTGAGATACGTCGTAAAGATATTGGTGGTGCCACTGCCATCCGAACGATGGGCAACGATGATTGCCGTGTTGGGAAGACTTACGCCGGCATTGTCTTTCTTGATTGCCGGGTCTTGCCAATTCTTGATCTTGCCAAGAAAAATCCCAGCCAGGCTGTCCGCGCTTAGCTTCAACGGACTGCTGAGATTGGGCAAATTGTAGGTGATGCAAACCGGGCCGGCGCTCTCGGGCACTTGTACCAGCGCAGGCATTTCTTTCAGTTGCTGGTCATCGAGCGCGGCATCCGAGGCCCCGAAATCTACCAATCCCTTTTTCAACTGTTGAATGCCCCCTCCGCTGCCGATGGATTGGTAATTAATCTGAACACCAGAATGACTGCTCTGAAACTCGGAGATCCATCGGCTCATGATTGGATAAATAAAGGTGCTGCCCGCCCCGATGATCTGGTTCGAATTCGTTCCACCCGCCTGGGGCGCACTGGACAGCGATTTCGATCCCGAATTGCAAGCGAGCGTGAACGCCAGAATCGTTATGAGAACTGCGGTTGCAACGAAACCAGAAATGCGTGAACTTCGCGGCATGGGTTCCTCCTTGGCCGGATGCTGTACGATGCCGCGGTGGGGGTGCGTGGATATTAAAGCAATGTTAATTCGACAACATATGCTCCACCGCTCCCACCCCTGGGTAATTATCCCGACGCAAGCGCAACTGCGGCATCCGCGAGTGAATTCTTCAACCATTGCTTAAGGTTCCGTCCAGATCCTGCACACCTGTCGTGTTCCAGCGTATTGTGGGAGCGGGCGAAAACTGGATTTAACGAAGCTTTAACGCATGAGTAAAGGTCTTGTGCCAGACTCGTACGAAATGGCCGAACGCGGCTTCATTATTATGAAGTACATGCGCCAGACCCCAACCGTGGCCATCTGCGACCGTTGTCATCTGAAATTCATCACGCCGCTGGAACTTATTGGGGACCCTCCACAAGCGGAAGCCCAGCTCCGCGAAAGATTTGCGACTCACGTTTGCAAACCATCGCTTAGGGCCGCAATCGAGCAAAAAAGTCCCAGATGAGACATACGGCGAGCAACAGTGCAAATGGCACTCCGAGGCCGTGGTAAGGGAAACGAAATCTACGGCAAGTAATATCTGAACGAAGTCAGGAACATGTTCTCCGTTGCGTTCGGATTGGCCAGAAGGTTCCCGGTTGCCGGATTGCCTCCCGTGCCCGACCAGGTATTGCGGTCAATGTACGAATATTGCGGACCCCACTGTAGCCGGCCTTTCGGACCATTGTAGAAGCGATACCAGAAGCCGATCGTGCCCTCCCAGATCGACCGTGTATCACCGGTACAGTTTGAAGGACCTGCCGGATTGAAACCTGCGCTGAGCGGAGTTCCTGCCGAACCAGGATTCGGAACGGTGCCGCTGCCGACGGGATTTGTGCTGGTAGAAGATACCGGCGTGTCAACATTAATAACAGTCGAACTTGGAGGCGCTTCGTTATAACAACCGGAGTTGTTGAACAGCGATGATCCGTATCCTGCCCCTTTGCCTCCAAACGTATACGCCGCACGTGCTTCGTATTCCGCGCCTACGTTGAGATACACATCCAGGCGCTTGGAGTGGTACTCGACCGTGCCGAGTGCCTGATAATTCCTGACCGGAACCAGGACCCCGTCTGGACGAACCACGACATCCGCCAGACCCGCCGAGCCGTATCGCCCGATGCCATCGCCGGCCAGAGCATGGATTCCCACATCCAATTGGTGGGCTACTGTCCCCCGAATGTTTATGCCAACGCCGCCTCCGATTTTGTTTTTGGTGAAAGCGCCGCTTGCATTAGGAATATTGCCGGTGCCGCATGGCACAGGCGGCGGTAGAACTCCGTTTGTCGCCGAGATTGCCCCGCCACAGGGAAAGACGCGGTCGCGGAAATCGCTGAAAAGACCTAAGACCTCATAGTGCCCCCAACCCGGCTGAAAGACGAGCTTCGTAACAAGATCCGGGCTGGCGTTGAACGAATAATTCGAGGTCGCATTGTAGAGTCCGCCGCTCGCTCCTTGGGCCCCAATGATGAAATTGTTCTGGCCGGGCGCGAGGTGTCCTCCAAGGGTCGTTTGAGAATTTTCCAGGGACGCAGCCCACCAGACTCGGTTATTGAAGTTCTTCGCAAGCCGGAAACCGTACTGCCTTGCCCAGCTGAAGCCCACGTTGTATTGCGCATCGATTGTCATCGGCAGAGCTTCCGATCGATTATCCACGCCCGACTTCGTTTCCGTCACCAGGCTCCACATCTGGCCCCCGGTAAAACTCCAGCCGCTATTTAACGCCGCTTGGGCCCAAGCTTGCCTCTGACGAAGCGAATAGCTGTTGCTTTGGTTGTTATTGGAAGTGATGCCAGCCGAGAGGAAATCGGCCTCGACGTAACCGGTGAGCTTGGCGGCGTTCAGCTTACCTTCCGCGAGCATAGAGACGCGGGACTGGCGACCCGACCCATAGAATTCCGATAAGTGACTTGCCGTGGCGCCGTCGAAGGGTATCGAGTTGAACGGCGTGTTGATATCAGCACCAAGTGCGTGCGAACGCCAGACGGTTTCTGCCGCGAGGAATCCGCCCGGCGTGATCGTAATGCCTTTGTAATGAAGTGCGAGAGGGTTCTCCAAACTCGACTGAATATTCTTTTGCGTCTCCTGAAGGCTCAGAGCGGCGTTGGTCTGGTTTTGTTTGAGATCGTTAACCTCGGTTTGCAGTGTCGAAACCGTTTGCTGATCCTGAGTCGATTGGGAAACCGCCGCTGTGGTCGTGGCTTCCAGCTTCTGCACTTCCTGCTTGGCTTGCTGCAGCTCCGCATCTCGCTTGTGCATCTCGTCAGTCAAGCTTTGGATTTGCCGCTGTTGCTGTTCGATCCTCTGCCCCTGAGCAGCGAGGGCATCTTTCAACTCCTGGACTTCCTGGGCAGTAACCAGGGGGCGCCTGACGACTTTGGCGGTCGCGGTGGCCTTGGCGGCGGGTTTCGTCTGCGCCTGGGCGATCGAAGCTACGAGGACAAGCAATACCCAGCACTGCGTGAGAACGAATTTCATCTTTTCTCCTTGTGAGCTTGAAACTTAACGACGAGCGAACCTCAGCAGAAATTTTGTTTCGCTACTGCGACTTCGCGTGGTTCAAAAACTGCCTGGTGTCGCGACTTGCAATTTCGGAGAAGCGCCGACGTTGTCCGGGCACTGGTTCATGTGTGACGCGCGCTTGTGGCGCGGACGAAAAAAAACCAATAGTAGCTCTTTAAGGAATGAGCACTATTTGCGAGAGCCTTAAAAGCTACCGTCGGATTGTGTCGGAGGCGTTACAGAATGGTGATCAGATTGTGAATTTCTGATGAATGGCCTGCTGGCACTGCAGATGACTACGCTCAGCACCGAGCATCAGGTGTATTCGCGCAGAACGCGCCGATGACGTCTGAAACCAAAAATCAATAACCCAGACCCCAGCAGAACCAACGTACCGGGTTCGGGCGCGGGCGACGGCGATGGGATCGGTGCAGTTTCACAGAGCGCGACCGGGCCAACAAAACTAAGATTCGTTGTTGTTGCGCCAACCACTACTGGAATTACGACGCGGCCATTTGCCGGCATCGTTGAACTACTCGGAGACTCGGGCGGTGCAGGGAAATACGAACGAGAAGAGAACACGAGCGGCAAGCCCGGCGAGTTTGGGTGAGAAGTGCCGTTCTGAATCGTTACAAGATCGTCGACTCCGATGGCATCAGCACGGGCGATCACCGGAAGCGTCAGAACGATCGCTAACAGGGCACAAAATCGGCGGGAGATTGTGTTCTGCATTTCGGGCTCCCATCAGATGTGTAAGCTGAAATCTGGTTCCTGATCCGCGTTCAAATATTTCCGAGACATCACAAAACTATTACAATCTCGCGACGTGAGTGTGACGCCAGAATGAATATCATGTTAATCGCCGAATCGCTAAGTTGCCGATCAGCCCGCTGGACGGCTGTTCTGGCTACACCTGACGGTTTCGGAATTCTGCTTTGCCGCCTTCGTCGCGGAGTTTGCTC
The DNA here is from genome assembly GCA_019237515.1 of Acidobacteriaceae bacterium. The sequence goes on along the minus strand of JAFAGX010000053.1, from coordinate 794 downwards.
CCCAGCAAAACAGTCTGTGCTCCGATCTGATTGCCTTTCGTTGACTTGCCCTGAACGGGGCCGTAAGATTTCAACCCTATGATTGGGCAGACGATTTCGCACTACCGCATCCTCGAGAAACTGGGCGGCGGCGGCATGGGCGTGGTCTATAAAGCGGAGGATACCCGCCTGCACCGCTTCGTCGCCCTCAAGTTCTTGCCCGACGAGGTAGCGCGAGATCCCCAGGCCCTGAGCCGTTTTCAGCGCGAAGCCCAGGCCGCCTCGGCGCTGAACCATCCGAATATCTGCACGATCTACGACATTGGCGAGCAGGATGGGCAGGCATTTATCGCCATGGAATACCTGGACGGCTCGACCCTGAAGCATCAGATCACAGGTCGCCCTTTGGAATTGGAGATCCTCTTATCACTGGCGATTGAGATTGCGGACGCTCTGGACGCCGCTCATGCCAAAGGAATTATCCACCGCGACATTAAGCCGGCTAACATCGTCGTGACGGACCGCGGACGCGCCAAAATTCTCGACTTCGGTCTCGCAAAGATGGCTCCGGTTGGTCCCCGCTCCGACCAGGCTACAGCCGCCGCGCCGACTGCCGTAAATGAAGAGTACCTTACCAGTCCCGGTTCCACCGTCGGCACGGTTGCCTATATGTCGCCGGAGCAGGCGAAAGGGAAGGACCTCGACCGCCGCACTGATCTTTTCTCGTTTGGTGCAGTTCTCTATGAAATGGCGACGGGCATGGTAGCCTTTCGCGGCGAAACCTCGGCAGTCATCTTTCATGCCATCCTCGAACG
>JAFAGX010000040.1 GCA_019237515.1 Acidobacteriaceae bacterium | reverse complement strand
CGCCAACGCCCCCCGCAACCGCCAGGACAAACCCAATAAAGATGTGGTGGTGAAATCGGTGGTGATTGAAAGGCTATAGCCGCTCAATGATTCGGGAGAACGCGAATGTCGGGCAGCTTCAAAAGGTGTTCATCGCTTGTAATTAGGGTTAGATCGAATACCTTTGCCGATGCAGCGAGAAAGTGGTCAGCCGGATCCGAATGGGAAAAGCTCATCGATGACAGGGCGAGAACCACTTCGACGGTAAGTGGTGCTTCGAAGATTTGCAGCTCCGACATATTTTGATTGACCCAACTCGGAATATCGGGATGCACCCTGAACCGCCTTTTGCGGCAGAGCAATCCCAGTTCCCAGATACTGACAGGAGAAAGCCACAGCTCGTTACCCTGATCGGCGATGACCTTCTGTACTCGAGGCGCCAGGCGACCTGGTTCAAGTGCACTCCAAAGCCAAATGTGAGTGTCAAGAAGGAATTTCATTCTCGCCAGGCATCCCAGTCGTCCAGACTTCCAGTTGGGCCGACAATATCGCCGAGAATCTCGGCGGTCCCTGCCATGCAACCGAGCCGTCTGCCGGTCGGTTGCACCGGGGAGGGCGGAATAATCTCGGCTACGGGTTTTCCAAAACGAGTGATACGGATGGGCTTGCGCGTCTTGCGGACTTCTTCGAGCATTCCAAGGCATTTGGCCTTGAACACAGAAATGGCAACTTCCTTCATTCCTTGAGTGTACCATGGTCAACGACCATGGTCAAAATACCGATCGCGCGGGTTCAGCCTTACACTCCGATCACTCCCACCAACTCCTTCACCGCGCCTGCGCTGCGGTTGAGTTGCTCTTGCTCATCCGGGGTCAGCTTGATCTCGATGATCTCCTCAATTCCCTTCGCGCCCAGTTTGACGGGCACGCCAACGAAAAGCCCGTTGATCCCGTACTCACCTTCCAAATAAGCGGCACACGGCAGAATCTTCCTTTTGTCTTTCAAAATGGCCTCGACCATCTCGGTCACCGCAGCTGAAGGCGCATAGTACGCACTGCCTGTTTTGAGATACTTCACGATTTCCGCGCCCCCGTCGCGTGTGCGCTGAACAAGTCTCTCGATTGTCTGCGCATCGATCAGTTCGGTAATCGGAATCCCGGCCACTGTGGAATACCTGGGCAGCGGAACCATGGAATCGCCGTGTCCTCCGAGCACAAATGCGGTCACATTTTCGACGCTGACTTTTAAATGATCGGCTATAAATGCGCGAAAACGAGCCGAATCGAGAACACCAGCCATTCCAATCACACGCTCACGGGCAAAGCCACTCATCTTGTAGGCCGCCTGCGCCATGGCATCCAGAGGATTGGAAACGATGATGAGAATGCAGTCGGGGGAGAATTGCACCGCCTTACTGACCACATCTTTCATGATCTTAAGATTGGTATTCAGCAGATCATCGCGGCTCATGCCCGGTTTGCGCGGGATTCCGGCAGTGATGACGACGATATTGGAACCGGCGGTATCTGAGTAATCCTGAGTACCGATGACGTGGCAGTCGCGTTTCTCGATCGGCATCGCCTCGAGCAAATCGAGCCCTTTGCCCTGCGGTACGCCTTCAACGATGTCGATCAACACAACATCCGCCAGCTCTTTGGACGCGATCCAGTGAGCCGCGGTCGCGCCTACGTTTCCCGAACCGACAATGGTGACTTTCTTTCGCATGGGTCCCTTTCTAGAAACTGCAAACCACAGAGGACATGGAGGTTTCTTTCGACTTCAATGGGCCGCGCTCAACACCGCGGCGTCCATGTTCTCGATAATGTAATTGGCAAACTCGCTGGTCTTCACCTTGGTAGCGCCTTCCATCAGGCGTTCAAAGTCGTACGTCACTTTTTTCTGCTCGATGGCGCTTTCCATACCGTTTTCGATTAGATCCGCAGCCTCGATCCAACCCAGGAAACGAAACATCATGACGCCAGAAAGAATTACCGAACCAGGATTAATTACATCTCTATCTGCATACTTCGGTGCCGTGCCGTGTGTAGCCTCAAAAATTGCGTAGCCATCACCGATGTTGGCGCCCGGCGCAATGCCCAAGCCACCGACCTGTGCCGCGCAGGCGTCGGAAATGTAATCGCCATTCAAATTGGGAGTGGCGAGAACCGAATATTCATCCGCTCTCGTTACCACCTGCTGAAAGATGGAATCCGCGATCCTGTCATTGATCATCAGCTTCTTCTTCCAAGCACCTTTGCCATGAGTCGCATAAATCGCACTCAATACGCCGCGAACTTCCTCATAAACTGATTTGCGGAAATCTTCCGACGCAAATTCCAGTCCCGGCTCTATTAAGTGGGCATTCTCCTCAGCAGTCAGATTCGGATGCTGATCCTTATTGTCGAGAATCCAGCTTTCCCGTTCGGTAACAACTTGGTCGCGAAACTCCTCGGTTGCGAGTTCGTAACCCCATTTGCGAAACGCGCCCTCAGTAAATTTCTGAATGTTGCCCTTGTGGACCAAAGTGACTCTTTTGCGTCCGCTTTCCAGGGCAAACTGGATGGCCATACGCACCAGCCGCTTGGTTCCGGTCACGGAAATCGGTTTGATTCCTATACCGGAATCCAAGCGAATCGATTTCTTGCCTCCCTTGAGCATCTCGCCATTGATGAATGCAATCACTTTCGCCGCTTCCCCTGTTCCCTCTTCCCACTCGATGCCCGCATAAACGTCTTCCGTATTTTCCCGATAAATGACCACATCCATACGCTCTGGATTTTTCACCGGTGAAGGAGTCCCCTTGTAATACTTCACGGGACGCACGCAGGCATATAAATCAAGAATTTGCCGAAGCGCTACATTGAGAGATCGAATACCGCCGCCGACGGGGGTGGTCAGCGGGCCCTTAATCGCGACTCGCAGATCGCGAATAGCATTGACGGTATCTTCTGGAAGCCAGCTCTTAAATTTGGAGAAGGCCTTCTCACCTGCAAACACCTCGTACCACGAAACTCGGCGCTTGCCCTTGTATGCCTTCTGAACAGCTGCATCAAACACCCGTACCGAGGCTTTCCAAATGTCGCGGCCGGTGCCATCGCCTTCGATGAACGGGATGATCGGATTATCCGGAACTGAATAATGCCCGTTGTTATAAGTGATTCGCGCACCATTATTGGGCAATGCCATACCGTTATAAGACGCCGCCATTTACCAGTCCTCTCGTGCGCCGGGAATTAAACTGACAATTATAAAGGTTTCAAAGCAGACAACGGCGGGAGTAAGCGCAGTAACCGGCATTAGCTTCAGGGGTAATAAGAGGCTTCTTGAAAACCGAATCAACGGGACCGGCTGGTGATCAGGGTCATGATTGCACTTGCGAACCGATTGCATCCACGTTCGCGTTCACGTTCCGAGAGATCGACGCCCCAGAACTTGCTCAGGGGCTGCAGGCACTCAACCCCGGCCCGTAATTCGTTGGGGGCGAGTTCTCGAATCCAGACAATGCGGAAGTTCGCCTTCTGGCGCCCACGTTGCAACGCGATAATGACACCGGGCTGCAGTTTTCCCCGAAGACCGCCAAGCTGCGCGCCGTTATCGGTAATGTCGACGGTGTGAACCAGATGCGTACTCTCGTCGAGAGAAACTTTCACACCCAGGACCATCTTGTTGCGGCGCGAATTCCGTTTTTCGAGCACAGATCATTATGGGTCGCTTCCAGCTGAAGGAAAAGTTACTAAGGTCAGCCGAGATGACCGAATCCATCTTCTACAATGCAGGAATGGTGGTGCAGGTAGTTCGCACGCTCGTGAGCGCGACCTTTCTGTTGCTGGTATTGCAGGTATGCGCGGCCGAGGATGCTGCCAGGACCTCGGCCCAAGCGGACAAAGTTAGTGGGACCAGCAGCGAGGTCCAGCCCCCGCCCGCCCACAGGTTCTGGGACCGGGAAAACATCCTGCTTTTTTCCGGCGTTGCTTTCACGCGCGGCATGGACTACGCGTCCACCCGCAACTTTCAGGCGCGAGGACGTAAAGAAATCCTGCTTCCTCAAGATGTAGTGAACAATTCCGCGGCTTTCGCCAGTATCGAGGCAGCCGGAACCATAACGTCAGTCGGGAGTTCCTACATTTTCCATCGCACCGGGCATCACACACTGGAGCGATGGATGTCCATAGGCCATATCAGTGTGACTGCGTTTGGGGATATACGGAATTACAGCTTGAAATCAAAGCACCACTGACCTTCGCCGGTCCATTGGCA
>JAFAGX010000027.1 GCA_019237515.1 Acidobacteriaceae bacterium | reverse complement strand
GGTTCGGCGCTGCCGGTGTGCCATCCAACTCGTAGTCGACGTTGATACCGCCGGCCGCAGTCACGACAGGGTCAGTGAAGTAGTAGCCGCTCTTCGGAGCATTGCTAGCCTTGGCGTTCGACAGAACGAAGTCAAGCAAGCATGAGGTCGCGGAAGTCGGCGCAGCAGTGCAGCCAGCAGCACCACCGGACGGCCCAAGGGCAGCCAACGTGGCCGCATACCCAATGTTCGGGAATTGCGACTGATACGTCACCTGCGCTGTGTTGATGGTTCGGATAGACTGAACCGCAGACGACTCGTTTGCTGCGATACGTGCACGCAGCAGGTTCGGAATAGCAATCGCAGCGATGATCAGGATGATCGCCACCACGATCAACAACTCAATTAATGAAAAACCCTTCTGTTTCCGCATCTCGTTTTCCCTTCTCTCTCCCATGACATTTGTGGTCTTGATTGACCAGTTGCCGATTATGTTGGCACTTTTCTCGCCACAGGCGAAGGTTACTAATGTCACGCCCTGAGCGCAGCAAGTCTCTTTATGTTCAATGCGAGAAGGACCTCGGGTAACCAGACACACCGAGCAGCATGGGGTCGGGCCCTCACCGGATAACACATTGTGTCGCTTGCGTTGCCAATTTATGTCAGACGGGAGACATCAACATTGAGGGGCGCGGTACACGGTGGCTCCAAGGGCTTACTGCGTCCACTCGGTCCCCATGTTGTCATCCGTGATGATACGAATGCCGGCCGTACGGGCCCGAATGTGGTCGGCGGATTCCAAGGTGAAAAAGGTGGGCAGGTTTTGATCCATCGTTTTTCTCAAGGCCATCACTTCGCCCAGGCGCTGCCGATCCTGCGGCTGCGACAGGTCGAAGACCGGCTTGCCGTCGATGCGATAGCTCAAGAGAATCTGCAACCAGCGTTCGGCGTTCAAATCGAGCGCTTGATCGCTGACAATCATGAAATTTGCCAGGCGCATCCCGAATGGAAAAACCTTAACACCTGTGGCCATGACTTCATTGGACTCGGTTGTATTGTAGAAGTGCACACCGCCAGGCTCGAGATGCCGGCGAACAAGGTTTAGAAATTCGACGGAAAGTAAGTTTGAAGCATTGGAGCGCCAGTGAAAGGTACTGTTAAAGATGACGACATCGAATTTGCGTTCGGGGTTTCGGATCAACCAGCGCCGGCCGTCGTCAATGTTGATTTTGACTTTCGGGTTTTGCAGCAAACTGGCAACCTCGTCGTGGTGCGCGATGAGAGGAAGATAACCGGGATTAATTTCCACGATCGTCAGGTGCTTCACTTGCGGATGGTTCGCAATCACCTGCGCCCATGAACCGGAGGAGAGCCCAATCATCAGCACTTCTTGCGGGTCCGGATGAAAGTAGCTGAGGGCAAATGGCCGTTCGAGCCCATTCGTGTCATTGATGAGATTCACATTGAAGCGGCCGTCGTAAATGCCGCCGCCAAACACGATTCCATTCTGGGTTACGGCCACGACGCCGCTGCGATTCTCCACTACAGAGCCAAATTCTGCGCTGGGAAGATATCGGCCCTTCAGCAGCATTCGCTCGTACATGTGATGAAAAAGAGGAGCAGAGAACTGTACAACACATAGGGCCGTTGCGAAGATCGCGGTAGCGCTGAGAATAAACGCGCGCCGCGTCAGTTGCGCGTTTAGCAGGATGACAGCGCCAAGCCCCAGGCCGAGGATTGCCAACACCATGGTTACCTGCCGCAATGGGAGCACCTCCATCAGGAGGAAACCGGTCACATAGCTGCCCAGAGCAGAGCCGATAATATTGCTCAGGTATAAGTAGCTCAATCGAGCGCCCACGCACTCGTCGGGAGCGACGGCAATGTGACAAAGCAGCGGGAACAGAGCACCAAGGCACGCGGCGGCGAACCCGATTACCGGCAGCGACCACATGTATGAAGCACGCACCACCATAAATGACAGGAAGGGAGCCACCAAAAAACTAAGGACATTCGCGCCAACTATCGTGGTGATCAGCACTCGGATGAAACTCCGGCCAGTCTTAACTCTCTGGAACGCATAGTTTGTCAGCAGTGAACCGCCCGCAATTCCGGCAAGATACGCGCCAAGGAGAAAAGCGAAGCTCTTCGCCAGTCCGCCGGTGGTAAATGCAAACAAGCGATACCAGACGATTTCGTAGGCTAGGGCAATGAATCCTGCGGTGCCACTAATCACAAGGGCAAGCACAAAGCTAATCCTGCCCAATGGACTTTCAGAGTCGAGCATTGGGCTCGCAGGCACAGCGGTGCGGCTCTCAGAAGGTGATTGCGTGATCGACGACCATGCCATCACCGCTGCGCCGACAAGCAGGTTCAAGATCGCAGCAATTGCAACGGTGTGCGCTTGACCAAGCCAGCGCATCAGGAACAGTCCGGCACAGAAACATGCGACTGCCGATCCGAACGTGTTCGCCGCGTACAAGGCACTGACGGAAGTACCCACTTCATGCGAAAGTCGCACGGTGTAGGACACCAGGATCGGAAGGGTTGCCCCCATCAATCCGGTTGGGAATGCGACCAGGGCCAGAGCGGTAAGCCCGGTTTGTAACGGCGGCGATCCCGCATTGAAATTCGCCGCCCAATGGAAGAGCCTTAACGAAAGAAGCCCATAAGAGCCGATCAACAACTCTGCTGCAGCAAAAATTCTTAGCAGAGGCCAGTCGCGACGGCGAGAAATTGCACCCCCAAGCAGACTACCCAAGCCCAAACCCAGCATGAAGGCCGTAACCACCATCGTGACCGATTCAATATTGACCCCGTACAACGTAAATAAGGCGCGTTCCCAGACGATCTGATACAGCAAAGCAGGGAAGCCGGACACGAAGAAAAACGCGTACCACCAGCGAGCGGCGATGCGCGAGGAAGAGCTTAACAGGGTCCGATCAGACGCTCTGGCAGGCGCGGTGGCAGTGGCTCCGGACATGTTTTCTGACAAACGCGCAGCGTGGGAATGAACACAGCGTGTTTGCGAATGAGTTTAACGAACCGGTGTTTGTTCGCGAATAATTAAGTACCTACACTGTGGCACGAAAGTAATGCGGTGTTGGGAAGGAGTCAAATCGGGAATCGCAATCTGGCGTGGGGACATGGATTTTTGCATCGAGCGAGTCAACGCCGCGCTTCGATTACAGTCCGCATCGGAGCATTCCGGAACCTGGCAGTGCCGTTCGTAACAACTCACTCCCAGAAGTGGGCAGACTCGGCGAGTCTGCGTGTTACGATGCCCGCACAGCGGAGAGTGCAGATGAGTGTGCAAGCAGTTGCTCCGGCTAAGGCGCCAACTTCAGCGACGACCTCGCGCGGCAGAATTGCATTCTCCGTTACGGTTTTTCTAAGTGCCTTTCTGCTGTTTCAGATCCAGCTGATTGTGGGCAAGCAATTGCTGCCTTGGTTTGGCGGAAGCGCCGCCGTGTGGAACACCTGCCTCGTGTTTTTCCAGATCTTGTTGCTGGCGGGCTACGCGTATTCCCATTTCATTGCGACGAGGCTGAAAAACGCCGGGACATTCGCGCACCTTTTTCCCTTATTACTTTCCGCCGCCGCTTTAGTGTATTTGGCTCTTGTATGGCGGTCCCCTGTTTCTCCGAGCCTCGCTTGGCAACCACAAAATCCCGATCATCCTGTATGGGACTTGATGAAGCTGCTGGCAATCAGCGTGGGCCTGCCTTTTTTCACACTCTCTGCCACCGCCCCGCTCCTGCAAACCTGGTTCGCACACGCAAATCCGACCAGTTCTCCTTACCCGCTGTATGCAGTTTCAAACCTCGGGTCTCTGCTTGGGCTTTTAACCTACCCGGCGTTGTTCGAGCCGAATCTGACGTTGCGCAATCAGGGGCGATTGTGGGCCTTGATTTACTTTCTCTTCCTTGGCTGTTGCACAATTTGCGCGCTGCGTGCGTCGAGTTCGCGAGGAAGCGAAAGTGATGCGCATAGAACCGCTCTCGCGGTAAAACCAAGCAGCGAACAGCGCCTGCTCTGGCTCGGACTATCCGCCTGCGGCTGCATCATGCTGCTCTCGGTCACCAATCTGATCTGCCAGGAGATTGCGGTTGTGCCACTTCTGTGGGTGCTACCACTTGCTCTCTACCTGCTTTCTTTCGTGCTGTGCTTTCATCGTTACCCGTTCTATCGCCGGGGGGTGTTCCACGCACTTTTTGCGCTCGCAGCCGCGTTCGGCGGAATCCTGTTTTTAAGCGGAGAAAACATTGGGGCAAAGATGCAGATCGTGGGATTCAGTCTGCTGCTATTCGCGGCCTGCATGGTCTATCACGGTGAACTGGCGAGGCTGAAACCTCACTCACAAGCCCTTACATCGTTCTACATGCATATTGCCGTCGGAGGCGCGCTCGGAAGTGTGCTGATTGGTATAGTGGCGCCGCTGGTTTTTCCCGCGATTTGGGAATTCCAGCTGAGTTTATGGTTTTCCGGGCTGGTGGTTGCTTTCATTCTTCTGAAAGAAAAAACTTCCTGGTTTTATCAGCACCTGCGCTGGCTCCCATTGGCGGTATTAACGGCTGTAGCCGGGGTCGCGGACTTGATTGGAGCGGCCGTCACCATTTTTCACGTATCGCCCATTTATATTCACGTGTTCACAGGTACGCTGGCCGCAGCAACATTGGTGGCAATGGTCATGGGACCCAGCCAGCGCGCGCGAAACCCCAAATGGTTATGGGGAGCTGCGCTCTGCGGGTGGTGTTTTCTGGGCCTGTTGTTTTCGGTCCAGGCATATCGGCAGAAACGCGACGCAGT
>JAFAGX010000318.1 GCA_019237515.1 Acidobacteriaceae bacterium | reverse complement strand
TTGTAGATTGTTGATTGTCAAGTCAGGCTCTTAAATCGATAATCGCAAATCGAAAATCAACAATGGTCTAAATGCACTTGCATTCACTGCGGATGAGCACCCCGGTCATGCTTTGCGAAGCTTCACGCGCTTCAGAGAGTGTCGCGTATGGTCCATGCCAGCGGGCATGGTTCGCGTCGTGCCCGGACGGCCGTCCCCTGCCGTGGTTGCACTGTCCGCACGTTGAACGGTGCAGGACGATCTTGTGGGGCCCCGCCAACCAGTTTTCGTAAATAAAAAAATGAATACCTTCGGATGGTCCGCTTGCTGGTTTCGCAATGACTCCTGCTTCCGCAGCAATTTTCTGTAATTTGGACCGTGTATCCCGGCGCATGGGCGCAAGCGGTAACCGATACACCTCTTCCAGTTTGCCCATCATCGCCAAAACTGCCTTTACCGGTAGGGGATTGGATTCGATAAAATTCCCCTGCATCAGCGCCAGGTATTTGCGATGAATGCGTCGAGCGGAAACCCAATCATTATTCAAAGCTGCGCGGGTCATCTCCGCCATTTCGTGAGGAATTTCATTCGATGCCACGGAAATGATTCCGACACCCCCGAGTGCAATCACCGGCAGGGTGATGGCATCATCTCCTGAAAACACCAGAAAATGCTCCGGGACCGCATTGCATACTTCAGCGATTTGGGCGATGTTGCCGCTGGCCTCTTTCACGCCCGCAATATGTGGCACTTCCGCAAGCCGCGCCAGCGTGACGGGTTCGATGTTCGCCCCGGTTCGTCCCGGTACGTTGTAAAGAATGATCGGCTTGTCGACCGCCTCGGCAATCGCATGAAAATGTCGGTACTGCCCCTCCTGCGTGGGCTTGTTGTAATAAGGCGATGCAGTCAGGATCGCATCGACCCCGGGCCGAGCTGCCGCTTCCTTGGCCTTCTCCACAGCCTCGTGAGTCGAATTAGAAGTCGCGCCGGCTACAATCGGCACGCGTCCCGCCGCAACCTCAACCGTGATGTCGATGACCTTCAGCCACTCATCATGAGAAAGCGTGGGTGTTTCACCGGTGGTGCCGCAAGGAACCAGAAAATCAATTCCGGACTCGACTTGCCATGTCACGAGGTTGCGCAGGGCGGGCTCATCGACGGAGCCGTCCTGACGAAAAGGTGTCACCAGAGCTGTCCCGCATCCGCGAAGTTGCATGCGACTAAGATAACGCGAACTGATGGCAAGAGGAAACCGGCGCAAAGTTTGCTGTGGCCGCTCGCAATAGTCCGGACTATAGTGGCCGCATGGCAACAACGCAGCTCGCTCAACCAGCCAAAGATTTCAACCTCAATAGTGCGACCGGATCTCCCGGGCGCTTGCTCTGCCTCGACATCTATCGCGGACTAATGGTTGCGGGCATGATCATTGTGGACAACCCCGGCAGTGATGAACATGCTTACGGGCCCATCATGCATGCAAAATGGAACGGTTGGACGCCTGCCGATTTCATCTTCCCTTCTTTTCTCTTCCTCGTAGGAATTTCTTTGGTGTACTCATTCGATGCACGGCGGCGGCGCGGCGAGACCAACAAGCAGATCCTTTGGCGCGCTTTCAAGCGAAGCCTGATCCTGATCGCCATCGGATTGCTTGTGAACGCTTCCCCCATTTACGGATTGGATTTGCATACGTGGCGGTTCGAGGGCGTCACTCAGCGTATTGGCGTCTGTTACTTTGTCACTGCAATTCTGGAACTGTGGACCGGCCGCCGGGGCCAGTTACTGGCTTTGTTCGGATGTCTGTTTGGCTATTGGGCCCTGTTGCGATTTGTACCCGTGCCCGGGGCCGGTGTTCCAGGCCGGAATATTCCTTTCATGGATCAGGTGCAGAATCTCCCTGCCTGGCTCGATCGAAAACTCTTCATGGGTCATCTCTATGACGGGACCCGCGACCCGGAGGGAATCATTCATACAATTCCTGCAGTCGGAACGACACTAATTGGACTGTTGACGGGTCGCTGGCTCAGATCAAAGCGAAATGCCTCACAGCTAATCGGCGGCATGGTGTTCTTCGGGATTTTGGGAATGCTCGGAGGCGAGCTCTGGAACCGCTGGTTTCCGATCAACAAAAATTTATGGACAAGTTCG
>JAFAGX010000311.1 GCA_019237515.1 Acidobacteriaceae bacterium | reverse complement strand
ACGCGGATTAGTTTCGATGACCTGCGGATTGATAACTCTCGATCAGATCGCGGATGCGTTGCGCATCAGCCTTTCGGTGTCCGTGGCTAGTGATCGGATCGGTACCTCCGGTTGATTCGATCAGGATGTTCGACCAAAGAATCCCGGTTGAGATGTGCACCGACGCCACCTGCGAAATGCCGACGCTCTCTTCGTTGCTGCCGAACAGCCGCGGCTTGATGCGGCTGACTCGTTGCGCATTCACCAGAATGCGCGTCGGGAACAGGAGATTGCCCCGCGTCCAACGGCTGGCAACAAAAATTTCTTCACTGGGCATATGCAGTCGCTAATGTGGAAAAAGGTTGTTGCCTGAATGCTGAGTGCTGACTGCTCTTCTTACACCCACTCCAAAGCGCCCTTTTTCCAGATCCAGATGTAACCGACAATCAGGATTGCGAGGAAGATCAACATCTCCACCAGCCCGAATACACCCAGCGCTTTGAACTTTACCGCCCATGGAAAGAGGAAAATGGTTTCCACATCGAAGACCACGAAAAGAATCGCGACAATGTAGTAGCGCACCGTGTAGCGGCCACGGGACGTCCCGATAGGATCGATGCCGCACTCGTAAGGCATCAGCTTGACGCGGTTTGGGTTCTCCGGCCGCACCAGTTTGGCGGCAATCAACGTAACCGGGATGAGAACGCCCACCACAGCAACGAACAGAAAAATAGGAATGTAATTCTGCGGCATCAGCTTCCCCGATGAACAGGTAATACTAACGCCCGCCGTCACCGTCTTCAAGCGAGAGCAGTTGTTTATAATCGCTGTTCACTCCTATAAAGGCGAAAGTTGCGTGGCACTGGACGAAAAAATTTACGAGCAGCGGCGCGAGAAGCTGAAGCAGATTGAAGCACTTGGGCAGCGAACTTATCCCACTAGATATGACTTCACTCATACGCTCCCTCAAATTCTGAGCGAGTACGGCGAAAAGTCGGCTGAGGATTTGCAGAATTCGCGCGTCGACGTTCGCATCGCCGGGCGAATTATGGCGATCCGTCTGATGGGCAAGGCGGGCTTTGCACATCTCCAGCAGGAAGGGCAAAAACTGCAGATTTACGTGAAGAAAGACGCGGTAGGCGAGAAGGGATTCGAACTCTACAAGCTACTCGATCTCGGGGATCACATTGGAGTGAGCGGTTACCTGTTTCGCACGCGTACCGGCGAACTCACGGTGCATGCAGAAGAGATTACATTCCTCTCCAAGGACCTCCTTCCTTTGCCCGAAAAATGGCATGGCTTGACTGATGTCGAGCTTCGATACCGGCAACGCTATGTCGATCTGATCATGAATCCCGAGGTGCGCGAAGTCTTCCTGAAGCGCAGCAAGCTGGTGCAATCGATGCGCCGCTTCATGGAGGCCCATGGTTTTGTTGAAGTCGAAACTCCGATGATGCATCCCATTCCCGGCGGAGCCGTGGCGCGGCCCTTTGTCACGCACCACAACACGCTCGACATGGATTTGTTCTTGAGGATTGCTCCCGAGCTTTATCTCAAGCGCTTAACTGTCGGTGGACTCGACCGCGTTTACGAAATCAACCGCAACTTCCGCAATGAGGGTCTTGGCTGGCGCTGGAACCCCGAGTTCACCATGCTGGAGGCATACCAGGCCTACACCGACTATCGCGGAATCATGGATCTTACCCAGGCGCTGATCATCCAGGGTGCAAAAGACGTTCTAGGTGGCACGAAATCAAAATGGGGAGACCAGGAAATCGACTGGTCGGAATCGAATTGGCGCCGCATGACTATGCGCGAGGCCATCATCCATTATTGGCCGCAAGGCGCAGGTGAGAAACCTTCGATCTCCGATTTTGCCCGGCACGATTCGGTGAAGGCGCTGGTGGATCGATTCAACTCGGCACACTCGCATGTCGCTTATGATCCGAATGAGCCGGCCGGAAAAACAATTGCCAATCTGTTTGAAGCCGCCGCTGAGGAGCAACTGCTCCAGCCCACGATCATTTACGAATTTCCGACCGCTGTTTCGCCGCTTTCGAAGCAAAAACCAGATGAGCCCGATTGGACCGAGCGCTGGGAAATTTTCGCCGGCGCCATGGAGATTGCGAACGGATTCAGCGAACTGAATGATCCTGAAGATCAGCGGCGACGTTTCGAGCAGCAGTTAAAGGAACGTGAGCGTGGCGACGAAGAAGCGCACCAGATGGATTTAGATTACATCCGCGCCCTTTCCTACGGCATGCCGCCGACCGGGGGTGTTGGCGTGGGCGTGGATCGTCTCGCTATGCTGCTGACGAATTCCCAGACCATCCGAGACGTGATTCTGTTCCCTCAGCTTCGTCCCGAAAAGACGCCAACCGCCGAGAACGCAGGGCAAGAATAAAGTTGGTCATCCTGAATGGCCTTCAGGCCATGAAAGATCTTTGCATTCCCGCGCTTTGGAGGGGATAGTTAATGCTTCCAGGGGCGGTCGGTCACCAACTCGGGATGCTCCTTGCGAAAGGCTTCGGTCACAGTGCAATTCCAGCAGACGGCGTGGGCTGAAGCCAACTCTTTTGGCAAATCTTCGGGACGAAGCCGGTCCCACTCAATAATTTTGCCGTCAAAACCGATAATGCCCGGGCTGTGATCGAGGTAGCTAAGCTCCGAAATGGGGCGCCCGCAGTAAAAGCAGGCTTTGCCTTGGTACCATTTCGAGGCGATCGACCACACAGAATGTTTTTCTGGGTCGGCAAGCAGATCCGTCAGACAGGCCTGATCGCAATCGGCGCGCTCCGGCCAGCGCGTACACTGGCACAATTCCACATGCTCTTTGCCCGCGATTGCTGCCATTGCCGCTTTCGTCGTCGCCACTTTCACCGCAACCGTTTTCTGAGTTTCTGGGCAAGTTACGATCATCTTGCCTGAAAGCTTGCGCAATTCGGCCCCGCCCAGCAGCAATCGATGGACCGCATATGCAATTCCCAAGAGTGCGAGCGCTGCAAGTAGTACAGCCAGAATATCCAATGCGGGCGCCATAAGGCCTCCTCAGGAGCCAGCTATCCTACGATAGTCCCAGATTGACCATCGCGATGTGATCGCAGTTACAACCGGATGTGACACGCGGGCAAGGGCCGCGCGCCCCTTCTCTGAAGCCAAACACCGGCCTGTCGCGTCCAACGGGCATGAACTTTGATCTGGATTCCACCACCCGCCGTCGTCTTGGCTACCACTTAATTGATCAGATCGACGCGTTCTTTACATCTCTTCCCGAGCGCCCGGTCCAATTGCCCGCAGAGCGGCGAACTTTCAGCGCATTGAACAACCCTTTGCCGGAAAATGGCGCTGACCCGTTCGAAACCATCGATCATGTTTTTCTCGAAATGGTCGACAAAGGCTTCCACGTGCCCAGCGCCAATTACTTCGGTTTGATGAATCCCACTCCGACTTATATCGGTGTCCTGGCAGAAAGCCTGGTGGCCGCGCTCAATCCGCAGCTGGCTACGGTCAAGCGTTCACAACTGGCTTCCAAAATTGAGCACGAGACCATTCGTTGGATCGGGGAGCGCGTGAAATGGCCCGGCGATTTCAACGGGACCTTCACCAGCGGAGGCAATGAGGCAAACTTTACCGGCCTTGCCCTGGCTTTGGCATCGAAGTTTCCCAATTTTATCGACGACGGGGCGGCCTCACTTCCGGGATTGCCGGTCTTTTATGCCTCAGATGAAGCCCACCATTCCATCGATAAATCGGCGGGCTTGCTGGGAATCGGCAGGAAAGCTTTGCGGCGGATTCCGGTAACTGATCGTACTCAACTCGATCCGATCAAGCTGCATGCCGCTATCGTCGATGACCGCCGTCAGGGCAAGCTTCCCTTCCTTGTGGTCGCAACCGCCGGCACAACAAATTCCGGAGCCGTTGATGATCTCGCTGCTATCGCGGAAATCTGCCGACGGGAAAATCTGTGGATGCATGTTGACGGCGCCTACGGCGGAGCCGCTATCTTCTCCGACAAGCATCGCCACCTGGTGTACGGAATCGAACTGGCGGACTCGATCACCATTGACCCGCACAAGTGGTTAGCCGTGCCATTGGCCGCCGGAGTGATTCTTACTCGCCATCCCGAAATCCTGGAACGGGCGTTTGCCGTTTCCGCCCCGTATATGCCGAAAGCGGCAGAAGCTAAGGGCAGCGACAACTCGCGGATCAGCACGCAGTGGACGCGTCGTATGAATTCACTAAAACTCTGGCTCACCCTTAGAGTCCATGGCAGAAGAGCTTATGAGGGACACATCGATCGGCAGATGAAGTTGGCGGAGGGTTTCGTCGACTGGCTTCGATCATCAGCATATTTCGAACTGGCTTTGCCACAAGTGCTCCCAATCGTCGCCTTCCGACTAAAACCAAACGGAATGAGCGGTGAGCAGCTAGCTGCAAAGCACGCCCAGATCGTCGATGAGGTCACCCGCGACGGCACGCGTTGGATCTCCGAGACACGAGTCGATGGCAAGAGCGTGATTCGCATGATGGTGATCAGCTACCTGACTGAAGAGCCACACTTACGGGAACTTGAGCAAGCTTTAGAACTGGCCGCCGAATTTGCAGGTCATCGGCGAGAGCCCACCGCCGCACCTCGGTAGACACTAGAAGATCCACAGTCTATGGCATAGATTCTGAACAACTTTGGGTCAGGAAACGCGGCGCTACCGTAGCTCACGAGGGGGAGCTGGGTCGGTAGCGCTTTGCTGTTTGGCCTGCAATTTCGCGAAACGTGCGGATTCTTGTTACCCAAGTTGCTGTGCACCAGGGATCGGCGTTGCGGGTTGACGGCGTGCCGCTCTATCCTTCAGATAAATCGATCCCCGGCCATGCCGAAGCACCTCCTGATTTCGATCATGTTTTGCGTCTATAGCCTTGCCCAGAGCAACGTGGGGGAGTTACGCCTGAAAGTTGTAGGTCCCTCCGGAGTGGCCATTCGCAGCCGGGTGGAACTCCTGAGCGACGCCAACCACTACCACAACATATTCAGCACTGACGAAGCTGGCGACTTGATCGCCCGGCATTTGCCATACGGCGTCTATCAGCTCGAAATTCACGAGCCGGATTTCGCCCCAATCTCGCAGACCATCGAAATCCGCTCGGCCATTCCATTGATCTACACCGTGAAGCTTAACTTACCTTCGGTAGCCACTTCCGTCACAGTCACAGCCGGCGCAACGCTAATTGATCCCTACCGCGCCGGATCACTGAACCAAATCGGCCCAGACAGCATTGAAAACCGCGCTACCTCGCTACCCGGTCGCTCCCTTCAGGACTTGGTCAACTCACAGCCCGGCTGGCTTTATGAAGGCAATGCTGTTCTGCATCCGCGCGGCTCTGAATACCAAACCCAATTTCTGATCGATGGCATACCGCTGACCGATAATCGCTCGCCCGGATTTGGCCCGGAGATTGAAGCTGACGATGTCGAATCCGTTGACGTTTACACGGCTGGTATCCCGGCGGAATATGGGCGAAAAATGGGCGGTATCGTCGAACTCACTACGCAACGCGATCCGCAACAAGGTTTGCACGGAGATTTTGCCCTTTCCGGCGGAAGCTTCGACACGGCAGGCGCATTCACTCGCATCCAGTACGCAACCGGCAAGAACAGCTTTCTGGCGAGTGCGAACGGCGATATGACCGGTCATTATCTGAATCCAGTTGTTCCCGAAAATTTCACAAACCAAGGCACGACCGGGGATTTCTCGGCTGGTTATGAACGGGAGCTAACGGCACATGATCGCTTGAATTTTATTGTGCGGCACGCCTTATCACGGTTCGACATCCCAAATGAACTCGTTCAACAGCAGGCGGGGCAGCGGCAAACCGCCGACAACTTCGAGACGATGGGGATCGTTAGTTATCAGCATATGTTCTCTCCGCACATTATTGCTGACCTGAGGGGCATGGTTCGCGACGCTTATAACGACCTGTTCTCGAATGTGGATTCGACACCAATCATCGCCTTTCAGCACAACAACTTTACAGAAGGATACTTCAAGGGAACCATTTCGATAGATCGCGGACGTCAGGAATGGAAAGCCGGCCTGGAATCAGACAATCTCTCCCTAAACGAAAGCTTCACTGATTTCATTACGAATCCTCCCCGGTTCCAGCCGGGAACCCCGCCTGCTTTCGCATTTACCGGTCATCACCTCGATCTGGAGCAATCTGCTTTTTTGCAAGATTTGATGCGGTTAGGCAAGTGGACCGTCAGCGCAGGACTGCGATGGGACCATTATCAATTGCTACTCAACCAGAATGCCGTGAGCCCTCGACTTTCTGTGTCGCGATATTTTCGATCGGCCGATATGGTTCTCCATGCCTCTTACGACCGGGTGTTTCAAACACCGGCATTCGAGAACATTTTGTTGTCCAGTTCACCCCATGTACTTTCGCTAAATCCAAGCGTTCTTCGACTCCCGGTGAAACCCTCGCACGGAAATTACTACGAAGTAGGTCTGACGAAAGGGTTCCTGGGTAAACTGCGGCTGGATGCGAACTATTTCCGGCGCGATGTGAACAACTTTGCCGACGACGACACGATTCTGAATACGGTTGTGGCGTTCCCCATTGCGTTCAATCACGCCATTATTTATGGGGCGGAGGCAAAGCTCGAAGTTCCCCTTTGGTCGCGCTTCTCGGGTTTTGTCAGCTACTCATATCAAGTCGGGAGTGCGTGGTTTCCAGTAACTGGAGGGTTGTTCCTGGGAGATGATGCCGTGAGCGCTAGTAATCAACTGACCGGCCATTTTCCGGATTCGCAAGACCAGCGGAACACCATACGTGCCCGAGTACGCAGCCAGTTGAATTCACGCGTTTGGATCGCCGGCGGGGTGCAATACGGCAGCGGTCTTCCCTTTGCGTTCACCGGAACTTATCAGCAGGCCTTGGCTCAGTACGGGCCGGCCGTCGTCAACGAACTCAATTTTGCCAGAGATCGAATCCAGCCGGTTTTATCTTTCGACGCCTCAGTGGGGACAAACCTCTATCAGAAAGATAAGGTCGCGCTGCGCCTGCAGGCGGATGTCGAAAATCTGACTAACCGTCTCAACGTCATAGACTTCAATGGACTCTTTTCCTTCAACGCTATTGGCCCGCCCCGCAGCTACGAGCTACGATTAACCACGGTTTTCTAGCTTCTGCTGCAGGGACATGTCCGATCGTGTTTATTTGCAGTAACCTTCGGCATCGCCACGGAATCTAAGCTGTGGTAAACTCCATGCCCAATCTGATGTTCATGCCGCACCCAAACCTGAGCGATGAGATAAACCGCAATATCGTTCAGTCCGAGATTGAAGGTGGGGTTCTCCTTAGCGCCCTGCCACCTTCGACTGTGCTGCACATTGAAACGCAAAATCATCGTTACACTGCAGTGTTACTGGGCGGGAGCGAGGCTATGCTGTCCGGGCACCCGGAGTTTTGTCCCGAACCGGTGCAGGTGGCCATCTCTGGCTCGACCTGGGGTGGCGCGATGTTGAAGCAGCGCTACATCGGTCGCGGCATGCACCTCGAATTCTGCCATCCGGATTACCGCACTCCGATCATCACTTCCCGTATTCAAGAGATTCGTGAGCAATCTTCGGACGAAAGGAAAGATCAGACCCTGGCGGACCAGCCAAATTGTCACGTAGATGATAGCTGCCCACATGACTGACGAGATCGGCCCCCAGTAAGACCAACGGCCCGATTCATTCATATCCCCTGCTTCCTCGGCGCTTTCACCATTCTTGACCCGAAACATTCTCCCATGTTTACTAGATATTGCAGGTAAGCGCGCCATCCGTACGGCGTGTGCCGTAGGACGCACCTTTAAAGAATCGGATGAACTAAGGATCTGAGGGTATGTCCATTCAGGGAGTAGCAGAGAGCCACGAGCAGTTGCTGACCAGAGAGGAGTTGCGTGCGCGCCTGCAGGAGGTTGGGCGAGAGCGCTATCACCATCGCCACCCATTTCACCTCATGATGCATGAGGGCAAGCTTACCCGCGGACAACTACAGGCATGGGCGCTTAACCGTTACTACTACCAGAGCCGCATCCCCATCAAGGATTCCATCATTCTTTCGCGCAGCGAAGACCGCGACTTCCGGCTGGCCTGGCGCAAACGGATTGTGGACCATGATGGCGACACAAATACCAACGGCGGCATTGAGCGCTGGCTTAAGCTCGGGCAGGCCACTGGCTTGTCCCGGGAGGCAATCCAGAATGGCGAAGGCGTGCTTCCAGCAACCCATTATGCGGTCGACGCATATTTGGACTTGGTGAGGAACCGCAGTTTCCTGGAAGCGGTCGCGTCCTCCTTAACCGAGCTGTTCTCCCGTGATCTGATCGCGCTGCGAATGGATGCACTGAGGAAACACTATCCCTGGCTCTCGGGTGCTTTGGATTATTTCACCGCGCGCTTGACCCAGGCTCCGGAAGATGCGACTTTCGCGTTTAATTGGGTTGCGGAACATGCGCACACACGGCAGGACCAGGAAAACGTGATCGCTGCTTTGCAGCGGAAATGTGACATCCTTTGGGCGCAACTCGATGCTCTCTATTTCGCCTACGTCCAACCGGCCTGGCCGCCACCCGGAGCATTTGTTCCCGCTGAGGAAAACTGACGTGCCACAGCTTGAAAATTCAAGCCAGCCTCGGTTGGCAATTGGATGCCGGTGGGCCGAGGCGAACGGAGCAGATCGCATGCTGCTTTTTCCCGAAGGTGCGATCCGTCTGGAGGGCACCGGACGTGCGATTCTCGAGCGTTGTGATGGCAAGCGCACAGTTCAGCAAATCGTCGAAGACTTGCAGAAAACGTACGATGCTGCCGATCCTGCTCGCATTGCGCAGGAAGTCGGAACGTTTCTCCAGCAACTGCACAGTAAACGAATCATTGATTTCTAAAATGCGGAAGCCTAAGAAGTTCTGAATGTCTGCCGGTCCTTTAGCCCTCATCGCCGAGCTCACGCATCGCTGTCCCTTGCATTGTGTGTACTGCTCTAATCCCGTTGAGCTGAAGAACGCTGCATCCGAGCTCTCGACCGAACAATGGTTTCGTATTTTCGAAGAAGCTGGGCAATTAGGGATTCTGCATGTGCATTTCACCGGCGGCGAGCCGCTGGCGCGTTCGGACCTGCGAGAACTTACGAGAAGAGCTCGCAGCTCGGGCCTTTACGTCAACCTGATTACGTCCGGCATTGGCCTTTCCGAAAGTCGTCTGGCAACGTTGGCCGAAGCTGGCCTCGAGCACATCCAACTCAGCTTTCAAGGTTCTCGAGAAAATTTGGCCGATGAGATTGCAGGCACATCCAGCCACGCCCGCAAACTCCAACTCGCTCGCGAAATCCGGAATTTCAAGCTGGCATTTACGGTCAATGTAGTCGTACACCGCGAGAATCTCGACCATCTCGCGGAAATTCTTTCAATGGTGGATGAGCTCGCTCCCGACAGGGTTGAGGTCGCCAATGTCCAATACTATGGCTGGGCTCTGCGCAACCAGGAGCGCCTCTTGCCAACAAGACAACAGGTGGATAAAGCGCAGGAGATCGTGCATGCGGCGCAAGCGCATAGCAATGGCCGTATGCGCATCGACTATGTCGCCCCCGACTATTACGCCCGCTTTCCCAAAGCTTGTATGGGGGGGTGGGGGCGTCGCCTGATGCTGATCGATCCGACCGGACAAGCGCTTCCCTGCCACGCCGCCGCGGTAATTCCTGGCCTTAACTTTGACGATGTTCGTGACCATCCGCTGAAATGGATATGGAACGAATCTGCTGCGTTTAAGAAGTTCCGCGGTGAAGCTTGGATGCCGGAGCCATGCCGCAGCTGCGATCACCGCACCGAAGATTTCGGCGGATGCCGCTGCCAGGCACTGTTGCTGACGGGCGACGCCACTGCAACCGATCCGGTATGCTCGCTGGCGCCTTCGCGTGAAGTTGTCGATACTATCCTCGCCCGCATAAATCACGACTCCACGATCCCGGCAGCACCAAACATGAATGGCTGGATCTACCGGCCTAATCCCCGCTGATGAAACCGAGATTCTTCCCAACTCCTTCTCAATTTCGGGCGTGGCTGGAGAAAAACCACGCCGCTTCTCGGGAACTTTGCGTCGGCTTCTACAAAAAGGACTCTGGAAAGCCAAGCATCACATGGCCCCAAGCTGTCGATCAGGCATTGTGCTTTGGTTGGATCGACGGGGTTCGCCGGAACGTGGATGCCAGCAGCTATACGATTCGTTTTACCCCTCGAAACCCACGCAGCACATGGAGCGCGGTTAACATCGCTCGCGCAAAGGACCTTTCAAGTAAGGGGCAAATGAGCCCGGCTGGTTTGAAAGCCTTTGAAGGGCGGTCGGACGAGAAATCTGCAATTTATTCTTACGAGCAGCGGAAAAGCGCGAAACTGAGCGGGGAGCAGGAACGCGATTTTCGCGCAAACCCGGCGGCCTGGTATTTCTTCGAAGGTCAACCGCCCTGGTATCGAAGAACCGCGATTTACTGGGTGACAAGCGCCAAAAAAGAAGAAACCCGGGCAAAACGGCTGGCCACGTTAATCTCATACTCAGAGAAGGGAAAGCCAATCCCCCCTCTCGCGAGGCCCGGTGGAAAGAAATAAACGCGCCTAAATCGCGTTACTCCACGATGCCGGCTAAGGCGATTACAGTCAGCAGAATTCTTTTCAGTCCCATTTCGCGCCCGGTCGCGTCAAACCATTCCTGTAAGGTGTGAGCGCCACCACCGACACCGCCGCCGCCGATCGCAACCGCTTCCCGCCCCAGTGACATGGGAATATTTGCGTCAGTCGATGCCCGCTGGATCTGCGCGCTGTTGCCAAGATGAGTGTCCACGGCGCGCAGTGTAGTGAGAATTCTTGAGTTCGAATTCAGTTCTCCCGCCGGGCGGCTGCCAATCGGAACCAGTTCATGACTCAGCCCCGAAGAACGGCGATGTGCTCCGCCGTAGCGTTCGCTGGCTTCGGTCTCATCATTGATCGCGAGGTTCAGTGCATGCCGCAGCGAATTTTCCAGCCGTTCCATCTCCGCCATCGACGTCGACCGGATGTCGATTCGCATACTGGCCGACTCCGGGATGGAGTTCACCGATGTGCCTCCCCGAATTACACCAACATTGAAGGTCGTCTTCGGAGAAGAAGGCACTGGTGTGTGAGCAAAAACATTCAGAGCACGCGCCAATACGAGAATCGGATTCGGAGCGCCAAAATCACTCCAGGAATGACCGCCCGGTCCCCGCACAATTACTTCAAACCGCCGGCTGCCCAATGCTTCCGCCACAATTGTGTCCGAGCCGGCTCCGTCCAGAACCAGGCTGTAGCGAATGGAATCCCGCCACCGTGGCGTAGAGAAAATATGCCGCATACCGCGCAAATCACCTTCGCCCTCTTCCCCAACATTGCCAATGAAAAGGATCGGCGCAGTAGGCGCAATGCTTGCCGACTTCAGTGCCCCAGCGATTGCCAGAAGCGCGGTTACTCCTGCGCCATTATCCGAAACCCCCGGCCCAAAAAGCCGATTTCCCTGCTGGCGCACATTCAACGGAGTGCCAGCCGGAAATACGGTATCTATATGGGCGCTGACGGTAACAAATTGACTGGTGATACCCGGCAGGACACCCAGGACATTCCCCACTTCGTCGGTTTGCACGTCTTTCAACGCCAGCTCTTGAAAACGTGTTCTAAGCCATTCGCCACGCGCGGTTTCCCCAAACGGTGGCGCCGCAATGCGGGCCATTTCCAGCTGCCAATTGATAAGTTGTGTTTGTTGTACGCGGAACCATGCGGAAGCCGCCCTGACCTGCGGCAGGTCGGCCAACCGGGCGATTTCCTGCTGGGCGGTTACTTGCCGGGATCCATCAACTCGCACGCTGGAGGACATGGTACGAACTGCAATCTTACAACGTCGGCGGCCTCCAACCCGAATGCTAGCCTGGTAGCCAGTTGTCACAACTTTCCGGCAACCACCGGGGCTGCTTCGCACTCTAACTTCTTAGGCCTGCAAGCCGGGCAAGCTTGCAGCTCTCGATTCCGTTACACTAATTTTATGAAGCAGCTCCAATTTCCGTTGTTCCTGGTCGCTATTTTCGCTGTTGGAACAGTCCTGACCCCGCAGAGTTTCGCGGATGAAGGCACCCTCGACAAATCACAGCCCAACGGAATCACGCCTGAGCAGATCATCCAGCGCTTTTCGGTTAAAGAAAAAGAGTTCAAAGAGGCCTATGACCAGTACGGGTATCGCGAATCCGCCAAAATGGAAACCTTGGACGGCGACACGGTAGACGGTGAATTCCAGGAAGTATTCGATGTAAGCTTCGATGACCGGGGACACCGCGTAAAGAACGTTGTGTTCGCGCCCCTACCCAGTCTCACGCGCATTGGCATGACTCGCGAAGATTACGACGATCTCGAAAATGGCTTCCCCATGGTGCTCACCAGTGACGATATCAATCAGTACAGCGTGCTATACGTGGGCCAGCAGCAGGAGGACGAGCTGCATTGTTACGTTTTCGATATCGCGCCCAAGCAAATCGATAAGAACAAACGCTATTTTCAAGGGCGAATCTGGGTCGATGACCACGATTTCCAGATTGTGAAGACTTACGGACAAATGGTTCCCGAAAAACGTGTTAATAAGAAGGGACGCGGCGACGAAAACCTGTTTCCCAAATTCACGACTTGGCGCGAACAGGTCGACGGTAAATATTGGTTCCCCACCTACACGCGCGCCGACGATACCCTCCACTTCGTCGCCCAGGATGTCAAAATTCGAGAGATTGTGAAGTACTCGAATTACCGGCGGTTTGGATCGAACGTGAAGATCACCTACCAAGGGAAGGAAATTCCGAAGGGCGGCGACCAACCGGACAAGCCGCAATCCCCACAGTAACGCTTGCCGCCCAATTCGTTGTACTGAAGCCGCCTATAAACTCTCTATTCCACTCATTTCGCTTCCCCCGCCGCATGCCAGCTTAACCATCCTACTCATGCATGGGCACCCACTTGACTTCGCCGCACGCAGGGTATACAAGCGCGCATGCCGGAAATCGAGGTTGCGTGGGGAGAGGTATGACATGAAACCAGTCGAATGGCAGGTCGTGGATGGAATACCTGTGCTGAAAGTCTGGGAATTGAACCCGCATGACGAGTTCCCCGAGATCTCAATTCTGAAACTAACTAATGAGGAGTATCAGAAATTTGCCAAGCACCCCAAGGGTTTTGTTGAGTTCGTCAACAAACATAAAATTTTCTCCAAACCCGTCATCGTTGCTGGTCCATGGGTCACGTTGTCGTCGGTAGAAGAAGAACCGGAAACCCACGGGTGGATCCTTACCGGCGTGCACGGCAAATTGAGTACGTTGATCATTTCCGCTCTGCCTCAACTGCACAAGAAAATGTGAACTATTGTGCTGAACCTGTCGCTCACAGGTTCATCCGATGAAGCAAGTTGTTGAAGCGCGGATCGGCTCGCAAACGGTCCAAAGCGGGTTCCACCTTGAGTCGCGGCAGATAGGCGTCATGCTGCTGGTATGCGTGTTCCAGGGAGGAGAAGGCCATCTCCTTATCATCAAGGGCCGTGTAGACCAGGCCCAGGAAATACGGCGGCAGGTAACGTTGGCTGCCCGCGGTTTTTAGCTTGGAAGCGATATCCTGCGCGTCTGCCTTTCGTCCTATGAGCGCATAAGCACGGCCCAAGCTTGCAAGACGCGAGGGATCGTCACCCGAAGCGGTCACCAGAGATTGGTATTCCTGAAGCGCTTGCGAATAAAGTCCCTTCTCCAGAAAAGCAGAGCCAATGCAATCGTGGGCAGAGAGAGATTGCGCATCCAATTCCAGCCCACTGCGGCACTCCTCAAGCGCACGATCGTATTGGCGGGCATAGTAGTACGCCCAGCCGGCGCTAACGTTCGTGATAACCGAAACCGGGTCGAATTCAAGCGCAGTTCGGATTTCAGCCAGTGCCTGGTCAGTTCTTCCCATCTCAGATAGAAACGCTGCATACATCCGATGGATCTCAGCGTTGCTGGGACTGAGTTCGATCGCACGCTTAAATTCCTCATCCGCCCCTGCCCAGTCCCAATCTCCGTAATATTTGACCGCGGCGAATGTAGCGTGTGCATCTGCCAGGTTTTCGTCCAGCGAAATTGCCTTTTGCGCGTATTCCTTCTCTTTCGGTATCGCGACTTGGGGCGGCAACTCGTTTGTAAGCCAGTAATAATCCGCTAGCCCCGCGTACGCTGGAGCATAGTTGGCATCATCTTGAATCGCCTGCTCGAAGTAACTCTTCGCCAGACGTAACTGATTTTCGGTTCCTTGATTCAGATGGTAGCGGCCCTTCAAATAGGATTCATGCACCTCGGGGCTGACTGGTTGCGTGTTTGCGAGGCGCTGCCGCTCCTGCGGCGTGACGGCGATGCGGATTTCGTCTGCAATGTCGCGTGCCAGCTCATTTTGCAACCTGACGATATCACTCAGCTGGCGTGAGTAGCTGCGGGCCCATAACTGCTTGTCAGTTCTCGCTTCCACTAATTGTGTTGTGATCCGTACCGTCCCATTCGAGCGCAACACCGAACCTTCAACTACACCGTCGACGCGCAGTTCCCTGGCGATCTCGGGTAGAGTTTTTGCGCTGGATTTGTAGCGCATGGCTGACGTACGCGACACCACCCGGAGCGCGCCGATATTTGCCAGTTCGGTTGTCAGTTCATCAGTCATCCCTTCGACAAAATAGTCCTGGGAAGCATCGCCGGAGACGTTTTCGAACGGCAGCACCGCAATCGACCTGATCTCAGCTACCGAGCCGAGAGAACCCCGCGAGCGCCAAATCCCCAAGACAACGGCGACGAAGGCTACCACGGTTAGCGCGATTAAAAGGGCCCGGGACCCGCGCCGGGAGATAGACGCAAAAGCTGCTGGCCGAAGCGCGGTTCTCGTGTCGGTCAGTTCTTCCAGCGCAAATGCCAAATCCGAAGCCGATTGAAACCGTTGCTCCGGGCTCTTCTCCAGGCACCGAAACACAATTCGTTCCAGGCCTGGCGGCACATCGGCAACCGATTGGGACAATGGAGGAGGATTCTCTTTCACAATCGCGCCGATCGTATCGGCAAAGCTTTCTCCACCAAAAGCCCGCTTGCCGGTGAGCATCTCGTAGAGAATTGCGCCAAAGGCGAAAATATCGGAGCGCGCATCGGCCCGTTGTCCGCGAACTTGCTCAGGCGCCATGTAGCGCAGCGTGCCTATAATCTTTCCTGAAGGAACGGTGTGCTCTGCGGTAGGTGCCTCGGAGTCGGAAGGAATTTCTACCGGTAAGAGTTCCGCCAAGCCAAAATCCAGGATTTTGACGCGCCCATCGTCGGTCACAAACAGGTTGTCGGGCTTGAGATCGCGATGAACGATTCGCTTGGCATGAGCGGCAGCCAGTCCGTGCGCAATCTGTAGCGCGTAATCGAGCGCTTTCGGATAGGGCAGCGCATGATCACCCCGGTAATCGCGCAGGGTCTTTCCCTGCAAGAGTTCCGTCACGATGTAAGGCACACCGTCTTGCTCACCAATCTGGTAAATGGAAAGAATGTTGGGATGGTTGAGAGCGGCAGCGGCTTCAGCCTCCTGATAGAACTGCCGCAACTTCTCGGGATCATTTAAGTACGATCCCGCTAAGATTTTTATGGCGACGTCGCGCTTCAGGACCGTGTCGCGGGCCCGATAGACCTCGCCAACCCCTCCCGCACCTATGGTTCCGAGGACCTGGTACGGTCCGAGTTTGGCACCGGGGGAGAGGAGCATGGAAGCACCGTTTCGCGGATTATACGCTCCGCCCGCGGCTGAAGACGAAGGACTACTCTCGCTTTGTCATCCCGAGCTCGGCTGCAGCCGACGAGGGACCTTACGTACCGCGGAAAATCGCGCATGCTGTCAAACGGGTGCACCACTCCAGCGTGCGTCTAAAAACAGGTACAACCTGACCGTAATAGCCCTCGCGTCCGAGGCGCGATGGGATGACATAGCTTACGTCGCAAAAATTAGTTAAGAGGAAGAGCCTAGTAGAACAAGTATTTCCGCCACTTGTCGTCGGAGCGGCCCATGAGGCGCATAATGTGGCGGCTGGTGTGGAGATTAAACGCTCGCGGCTCACGCATGAGCTTCATTCCCGCCTCTGCGGGAAGCTGGTTCCCCTTTCGCCGGTTACAGGAATGGCAGCACGCCACGAGGTTCTCCCAGGCGGAAGCGCCGCCTCGAGAACGTGGCACAACATGATCGAGCGTGAGTTCGCTTGAAGGCAATACCTCAGCGCAGTATTGGCAGGTGTTTCGGTCGCGCAGAAGGATGTTCTTGCGTGAAAGCGCGCGTGTCTGGTGAGGAATGCGTCGATATTCGAGAAGCCGAATCACGGACGGTAATCGCATAGC
>JAFAGX010000296.1 GCA_019237515.1 Acidobacteriaceae bacterium | reverse complement strand
CACCTTGCCGTTTTTCTCCTGCAGTGACACGCTCATCGAAATGACGACCAGCACGGTCGCGGCCCTGCCGGTGGTTGAGTCATACGTAAGCGGCGTCGTGTAAGTAGAGAGCACCGTACCGCGCAGCGTGGCATCAGCGTCATCATCAACCTTACTCACCACATGGTAGTTGGTTCGGGTCACCATCTCGCGCACGACGGCGGAGGTCAGCATCTGCTCGATTTTATAGGTGTGGGTCTGATTGACGAAAGCTGGAATTGCGATGGTGCGGACCTCTTGCGGGATGGCGCTGGAGTGGCCGGCTGTGTGGTACCCGCAACCTAAACAGAATAAAATGCCGGCCCAAAGACCCAGGCTTTCGGCGCGCAGCGCGAGCGAAGGCGCTCGCGTCCCAGGGGTCATTGAATCTGGCCCTTCGGACGCATGGCAACGATCGTTTCCGCGCACTCGACGGCAGTGGAAGCCGCAATCCGCAGATTATCGGTTGCCGCCCATAGCCAGAACCGATTTTGCTGATTTGTGTCGGGCAAAACCGAAACCTGAATATCAGACTGTCCCGCAGCATTTACGTTTGTGGGAGCATCGTCCGCGCCGTGCGTGACGTTCACATGCTCGCCCGCCAAGGCCTTCGAAAGTTGTTCCAGGTCGGCAGTCGCGGCAACTTCAACATGAATGGCAAACGCGTGTCCGTGAAAAATAGGCGCTTGTATCGCGAACAGCGAAGGCTGCAGCACGTCGTCGCCAGCAATCCGTCGATAGTGCTTCAGCACACGATCTCCAACGGTGGAAAGCGCCGGCACTGACTGTTCGCCATAGCGGGAAACCATGTTGAAGGCCACTTGGGTGCCAAACACATTCTTCGGCATATCCTGGAACGAAAGCAGCTTCACAGTTTGCTCATGCAGTTCGTCCATGCCCTTCTGTCCGTGTTCGGATGCCGGCTCGAACAAGATCGCAGCCATACTCTTCAATCGAAAACTTCTCTGCAGCCGGAGTGCTAGTAACGCCAAAACAACCGCCGCAGGGTGGGCGATCACTGCGGGTCCTGGTTGCAACTCCCGGGGCTGGGTCTGCCCCAACTGACGCTCGATCCAGGGGGAACGCACGGCTGCATCGGGCTCGTCTTCCAGGGCGAACGACAAGTCAACTATGGCGCTGCCGAAGTCTCGAGCGATTTTCCAGGTCTTGCGGGTGCACTCGGGATCAGAGGCAAAAAAAGTGACATCCATGTTGCGGAATTCGTCCGCACGTACCTTCTGAATGAAGGTGACTTCGTCGTGTACCGCCTCGATCTGACCGAGAGATTCGTCGTCATCCAACAGCTTCACGTCAGCGGCGGGAAAGTTGCGAGCGTCGAGCAGTTCAGCCACTTCCTTCCCTTTAAGCGTACCCGCGCCTACGATCGCCACGCGGTAGAATCCGCTCGTGCTCGTGCTTGCGGCACGCGATTGGGTCGGCGTTTTCACATTCGGGCTCACAGGATTTGCGAAGCCTCTTGATAGGGCGGAGGAGGTGGATTCCGCTTGCGGCGGAAAACCCACTGCAGACGCCAAACTACTCCCGACGCCATGTAAGCCAGGGCCGCGATGAACAACAGCCATTGGGAGAAGAACCACAGTCCGGCAAATAGTAGCCCAAAGAGAACAATCAGCCGAAAAGGTTGCCGGGCTCGCAGGTCAATGTCCTTAAAGCTGTAGAACCGCCAAGTGCTGACCATTAGATATCCGTCGGCAATGATAATCAGCATCCAGGTTATGCAGCTCCATAGCGAGCTGATCGGATCGCCAGCAGAAAAATGCACCACTGCTGCAACTACGCCGGCCCCCGCCGGAATAGGCATCCCGACAAAATACTTCTTCCCCGGTCGCCCGGGATTTGATGGCTGCGGGTTGCTCGTGATGTTGAATCGCGCCAAACGGCTGGCTCCAGCAATCAAGAACAGAAAGCTCGCGATGGCGCCAAGCTGAATCATCTTGCCGGTGAGCTCTGATGACCCAAGGAAAACGGGCAACTGGCGGAAGCCCCACATCCATGCGAGCAAAGCGGGCGCTACCCCGAACGTGATCACGTCGGCAAGGGAATCGAGTTCCCGCCCGAAATCACTCGCCGTGTGGGTAATGCGGGCGATGCGGCCATCCAGGCCGTCAGCGATCACCGCAATGCCAATCGCCTTGGCGGCATTATCGAAGTGCGATGGATCCTGGGGTGTGCCGTGTGTGACTTGCAGGATGGCGTAGTAGCCCAGCGCGATGTTGGCCGTCGTGAACAGCGATGGCAGGATGTACATGCCCTTGCGCAGGCGCTTGGGTGGAACATCGTCCTTGCGACGCCTCGGGATGGGGAGAGGTTCGGGATCCATCATGCAACTCCCTGCGTAGCGCGCTCCGGCGACTGCACCACATCCGGTTTTGCCGGGAGATGGGCCAGCACACTGGAGCCGCCTTTGACGTGATCTCCAACTTTCACTTGTATGTTTGCGGAAGCGTCCATTAGAACGTCGACCCGCGATCCGAACTTAATCATACCTACCCGTTCGCCACGCTCCAGATGGTCACCGACCTTCTTGTTGAAGACAATCCTTCGCGCCAGCAAGCCGGCAATTTGCTTAAAGATCACCGTCTGACCTTCGCCTTCTACTTTCACAATGTTCTTCTCATTGTCTTCGGCGCTCGCTGCCCCCATTGCATTCCGAAATTTGCCTCGTTGATAGCGAACATCAGTGACCACGCCGCTAATCGGGGAGCGGTTGACGTGCACGTCAAATACATTAAGGAAGATGCTGATCCGGGTGAAAGATTTTCCTGCATCCGAAACTTGGGAAATTAATGTGACCTGCCCGTCCGCAGGCGAAACCAGGAGGCCCGGCGAGTTTGGAATGGTTCTTTGTGGGTCACGAAAGAACCAGAGAAAGAAAGCCGCTAGCAGCACAGGCGGCCAGGCCCAAGCCGGTCTCGTGACGCAGCCAATTAGCCCAGCAGCGGCCAGCAACGGAATAGCGTAATAGTAGGCGTCCCGAACCATGCACTTAAAGAATCAATTATAGTTGATAGCCGACATCGGGACCCTTCGCGCAAGTTGAATAAAAAAGGGCGCTTATTTGCGCCCTGACATACTGCCACGTCGCGGTACGGTGACCGCTGCGTCGGCGCCGAAAATTAGGCGACCTGGTTGGCTTGCCGGAACTGCCGCTCGATGCTCTGCATCTGGTCCTTAAGGCGCAGCTTCAGCTTTTTCAGCCTTACCTCTTCTAACTTCTCGTCGTCTGTGAGGAATCGTTTCTGGGTGAGTGAATCAAGGCGTTTTTCGTACTGAGTGTGTTCAATCGCCAATCTGCGGAACTCTTCATGATTGGCGACTAGCTGGTCTTTGGCAATTAGCATCCACCAGACCTCCTAACCGGGTTGTAGACAGCTCGAAGGTACCACAGGACCAAAAGTGCTTCAATGCGTATTTTCCTTCATCCCGTTACGCCGGATGTGCTTGTTTTTTATGAGTAGTATGCAAGCCATGCCCAAGTCTTTGTGCAAAATCATTCTAGTAACAACCGATAAATCATCGCGTCCTCGTCGGGATTGCGGTAATACCGGGTACGCCTTCCAGCCCCGACAAAACCCGCTTTTTCGTATAAAGCCCGTGCAGCCCGATTGGACTCACGAACCTCTAGAAAGACTGCCTCTGAGTTTTGTGCACGCACAACCTCAATGAGTCCGTTGAGCAGTGCTAAACCTAGTCCTTTTCGGCGAACCGCATTCGCAACTGCGATGTTCTCAATCTCCCATTCCCGTCCAACCGCCCGTCCAACGATGAAGCCTTGAATTATTCCCGCGGCTTCGACCACCAGCGTGGTTCGCTGCGTGTCTTCCTTAAACATGGCTTGATACTGATCCGTCGACCACCGAGCGGCGGACACTGCCTCGTCC
>JAFAGX010000036.1 GCA_019237515.1 Acidobacteriaceae bacterium | reverse complement strand
CCTATTCTAAGGTGATGGTCCGCAAAGCTCGTGAGAGGGGCCGGATCACAAAGACTACTGCGTTGGGGGATCGCTTTTCCGACGACCCGGATTTGCAGGTTCACGCTGAAGGGTGATTGCTGATTATCTTCCCGCGTTCGCCGCCATCTTCTTTACCATGGCCAACACCAGTTTGCGGTCACTGTCGTTGAGGCTCACCGAATAGCGGCGAATCTGACTGAGGAAGCGTACTTCGTCATCGGAAAGCTGCGGCAATCCCTTGGCGCCATTGCTGTGCCCGGGCTCGGAGAAAAACTGCGATAAGGGCAATTCCATCGCGCCCGCGATCTTCGACAGAGTGTCGAGAGAGGGGATCGTATGCCCGTTCTCAACTCTCGAAAGGTAGCAGCGCAATAATCCCGTACGTTTTTCGATGTCGCCCTGGGACATCCCTTTTTGCAAGCGGTAGTTTCTGATGGTCTCGCCGATATTCATGACGAAGTTGCCCGACTGGACTCTGGGAATGCTGAATAGTAACCAGAGTAGTACGGTCTGGCAAGTGGAAATTCGTGCCATTCGTAAGAACTTCAGAGTCAGCGTGGTGGCACCAATGTGTGGTCACCTCTAAGCGCGTGAATACAAACCCCGGCTACATCTTAAGTCTGTTGGAGAAGAACTCTACCGTGCGCTTCCACGCATCCGCGGCATCCTCGGCGCGATAACCCGCTTTATTGTTGGGATTTTCAAAGGCATGCCCGGCATCCGGATAGATCACGATTTCAACTTTTTTGCCCTTCTCTTTCAGCAGCGACTCAAATTTCTTCACGTCATCAACCGGGATTCCGCGATCTTGCGCGCCAAAAATCCCGAGAACCGAAGCATTGATTTTTTCAACTGATGATGGCTCGGTGACCAAGTGGCCATAATTGATCACGTCGGCTTTTAAACCAGGCTCCTGGAGTGCCACATCCAACGAATATCCGCCGCCCATACACCAACCAATCGATCCGATGTGATCTTTTTTTACATTCGGCTGTGCCTTCAGGAACTCGAAAGCCGCATGCAGATCGCGTTTGGCGCGGTCTTCCGGAACTCCCCGCATAATTTCGTGAGCCTCGTCGGGGGTGGCGGCCACCTTACCTCGATACAGATCCAGGGCAAGCGTCACATAGCCTTGGTCTGAAAGTTTGGCCGCTTGTTCTTTCACCCAATCGTTTAGTCCCCACCATTCGTGAATCACGAGAATGCCCGGGAATTGCCCTTTACCCTCAGGCGCATACAAAATCCCCTTTACCGTCTCATCGCCGCTTTTGTAAGAAACGTCTTTCGATGTAGCGGCAAATAGCGAACTGGACAGCAGAGTGAGAAGCAGCAGAAGCACGGATTTCATTCGATTCCTCCCGAAAGTTACAACTGCAGTTCCATGTACAGGGTCCCGGGCATGGGATTGATGCGATAGGGCGTGATTTCGTAAAAGCCTAATTTACGGTACATCGCCACCGCATCCTTCATCACTGGTTCAACGGTATCGAGGCGCATAAACTTGTAACCGATCTGTCGTGCCTCTGCGATCACCGCATTCGCCAGAATGCGGCCTGATCCTTTCCCCCGAAATGGAGGCCGAAGATAGAGCCGTTTCATTTCGCAGATGTCCGGCTGCAGTTTGTGCAGCGCGACACAGCCGGCGGTCTCATCTCCAAGCTTTGCCAAAAGCAAGCGCCCATGAGGGGGAGAGTAATCGCCGGGCAGATTTGCCAGTTCTTCATCGAAATTTTGGAAGCATAGACTGAAGCCCAGTGACTTGGCATACTCCAGAAAAAGTTTTCGGGCCTCGGCAATCTCTTCATCGGAACGAGCCTGCGTAATGGAAAATCCCGCAAGTGAGGTCGGATTTAACGCGGCAGTCAATTCTTCTCCTCAGTTTCCTCTGCGTTGGGTTGTCCTTAGCCCATCAGCAAGCCGCCGTTCACGTTCAGCACGTGGCCAGTAATGTAGGAAGCTTCGTCCGAGGCCAGGAATACCACAGCATTTGCCACATCCTCCGGGGTGCCAAGTCTTGCCAGCGGAATGTTTTTTAACGCGCCTTGCCGCAAGTCTTCGCCCAGACCTGCCGTCATGGCAGTTTCGATGAACCCCGGCGCTACGGCGTTACAAGTTATGTTTCGTGACCCCACTTCCCGCGCGATCGCCATGGTCAGACCAATCAGTCCAGCTTTCGATGATGCGTAATTTGCCTGGCCTGCCTGCCCCATTTGGCCGAATATTGAAGTTATGTTGATGATCCGGCCCCAGCGTTGCTTCAACATCGAGCCGATCACCTGCTGAGTGCAAAGATAAGCAGAGGTCAAATTGGTGTTGATCACTGCATCCCAATCTGCACGTTTCATGCGCATCAGCAATTGATCGCGGGTAATGCCGGCGTTGTTCACCAAAATGTCGATTTTGCCAAACTGAGCCAGAACCGATTTGAAGCTCGCTTTGATCTGCTCTTCCTGTCCAATGTCCACCACAAACACATTGGCTTTCCCGCTTTGGCTGCTGATTTGCGCAGCAACCTCATTCAGTTTCTCCTGGCTACGCGCCGCCAGTGCGACCGTTGCTCCGGCTTCTGCCAGTTTCAAAGCGCAAGCGCGGCCAATTCCCTGGGATGCACCTGTAACCAGCGCAATCCGCCCGGATAGACGCATAATCATCTCCTGAATTCGGGAAAGAGGAAGATTATAGCCGCACGTGCGCAGTGACAGCAGCCCTTTCACTCTGCTGCGGCATGTCGTTGCGAAACAAATACCGCAACCACGGCGGCGCGATCAGCGTTGTGACTGCGGTCATGAACACGACAATGGCGTAGGTAGACTGCAACACAATCCCGGATTGTAATCCGACCAACGCCACAATCAATGCCACCTCGCCCCGGGGCACCATGCCGACCCCTACGCGCACTACGTTTTGCCGGCCTTCATTCCACAGTGGCAATCCACAGCCGATGATCTTAGAAATGATCGCCAGAAGCGAAACCACACCGGCCGCCAACAGCACATTCCCGGTAAACAGCCTCAGGTTCAGTCGCGCACCGATAGCAAAGAAAAAGTAGGGTGACAAGAATTCAGTAATACCGGCAACGCGAGGGACTAGACTCCACTGCGGAGCGTAGTCCGCAAACATCAAGCCGGCAAAAAAAGCGCCGATGATCGCCGCCATGCCGATTTTTGCGGCGAGCCATGAAAGAAGCAGGCAAATCGCAAGCGCGACGATCAGGGACGCGTTCTGCGTCGAGAGATGTCCCACTCCGGGTTCCATGCGCCGCACAATCCGTGGGGCGATAAACATCATGAATAGTGCGAAGCCAGCCGCTTCGCCCGCCAGCACTGCCAAATGCGCCCATTGCGGTGCATTTCCATTGGCGAACCCCGCCACGACCCCCAACAGCACCATCCCGAGAATGTCATCGAAAACAGCGGCCCCAAGAATGATTTTCGCGGTGTGGCTGGAGAGCAGACGCAAATCGGCCAGCACGCGGGCTGTGATACCCACGCTCGTGGCCACCATGGCAGCACCCACAAACACGGCCTCGCTCGAGGCATCACCTCGAAGCTTCATATATGCGAAACCCAGTACAAATGGCAAAATCACACCCGCGACAGCGACTTGTACGGCCTTACCGCCGACATCAATCAGGTCCCTCGGACTGATTTCCAGACCTGCGCTGAAGAGCACAAAAATCGCGCCGATCTCAGCAACTGAGAAAATGATGTTGCTGGGTTCAATCAGCTTGAGCGCATAAGGACCTAGCAAAACTCCCGCCAGAATTTCTCCCAGAACCGAAGGCAGGCTGAACTGTTCGAACACTTCACCCACTGCTTTGGCAGACACGAATACAGCAAAAAGCTCAAGAAGTAGCTGCTCGGGGCCTGAGGTCATGCGTATAGGGAAAGCATAGGGTAACCCTAAACTGCACGCAGCAAAATTCGAGAGCAGCTACATGAGCGTGGCGGTGCCGCTTTCCGAAATTGTCAAGCGTCAATTTGCGCCACGACTCGAAGGCAAAAAAGAGAGCTCAACCGCTGAGTTTGCGCAGAGGCCAGATGAGCACATCCAGCTTCTTTGCGAAGTGCAACAGTGGTGCGCTCTCCGATAGCGGGATTTGAGCGGCCGCGGACATGCTGTTGCTTTCGATTCTCGCTTCGGCAT
The DNA here is from genome assembly GCA_019237515.1 of Acidobacteriaceae bacterium. Next base: position 2,780 of record JAFAGX010000036.1, on the reverse strand, counting down.
CCTGTAACGGCCACGGTACGTGATGAATCTCCGCCTGGTAGACGTTAGCCTCGCTTACTGTGTAAAGGCAGTAGCGCTCGGTAAGCCAGTGTTCCCGAGTCCCTTTGTTACGCTGCAGTACTGGGCCAATCGGCCGATACTGCGCTCGAAATTCCGCAGCAGTCCCGACGCGGTGCGATCGGTAGCGGATCAAGTCGCCGTCCGATTCGACCTTCATCCGTGCATAAAAATAGGGCAGCTTATAAACAGAACGCGCCGCCCACACCGCAGCCCGGTTGGCAGCATCAAGACTGAAGAAATAAACTCCTGGCTGATTGCCAACTGTCACGTAGGTCCGGACATTTAGCTCAGGAAAACGTGACAAACCAGGAATTCGGGGCATAGCGCGGCCCCGCACATTGGTCATATGAAACGGCGCGACAGCGACCCAGCACTTTCCTTCAAACTGGTCGAGCATCAATTGTGCTGGAACCAGTGGGCGCAAGGAGTCCGGCTCTACGGGCCAGTGGGCAAAGAGCAGATCGTTCCAGGTTTGGGTCATGATCCATGGGCTTTTGGGAATTGGCCAGGGTCGGTGCTCGACGTGCCTTAGCGCTGGATGCATTGCTCGTGGCCGCTGAGATGAGGGGTGTTACAGAGAAGGTGTGGTTTCAGCCTGAACGGTCGCCGACGAGACCTGGTAGTCGGAATACACGATATCCACCACGACCCGACCGACGATCCGCGCCTTCGCGTCCGAGTGCATGTGCACCGGAAACGTAAAGGAATCGACATCCGCGTAGTCCTGAATAAAATCCACTTGCTTTAGGAAAATAGACGGCGTCCTTACTACTCTTCCCTCGGCACGCACCATACTGCCGGTATATGCGTCCAGGTAAATTCGACCTTTGAACAATCCGGGCCGGTTGTGGCGTGGTTTCAGATGGTAAACGTGCACCACCCGCCCTTGCAGCTGAGTCGTGCCCTTGTAAGAAAATTTGTAGTTCGCCGCGCTTAGCGCGTTTGTCGATGGATCGTCTTTCTCCACATGAGTTGCTTCCGACTGCAAAAGCCTGAGAATGACATTACTTTTGACAAAATTGTCCCCGCTGAAGCGCACAGCTTTAAACATAAGGGAACGCGGCGCCGAGTAATGACGTTGCAGGACGTACTCGCCAGACTGTTGGGTATCGGGCAGCTGTGCCCGAATTAGAGAAGTTGCTGAATAGGCGGATAATTGCTCAACTTGCATGCTTGTGCGGTTACGATACACCTGCAGCGCCAGCTCGGGCCCCATGCGCGGAAGTGTGGGCTGCGAAACCAGCGGCACCGATTCCGATCCTGCAGCTGTGGAGCAATCGGATGCGCATAAGAGAACTGCAGGCAACGAACGGTCGCCGGCGCCGAAGATGGACACATCGGTGCGCGCATTCTGGGCGCGTGCCACTGCGGGAATCCATAAAATCCCAATACTTATGAAGACAAAGAGACGGCACATGATGAACAAGTACTCACCTTATATACGATTCTGCTTAAGGCTGGGAAGTTACTAAAAGTGTTTACTACGCCCTGTGCTCGAAACCCAGCAGGTCCGATCCATTAAGAACTTGGGAATTGACGACTGAATTCTTACGCACCTTGCAGTAAGATTTCAACTTACCGCTAAAAGTTGAGGGCCGCGATGCCTGAATCCGATATCCCCGCGCAACCGACAAACGGAAACTATAGCTCCGATCCCGGAGTCGAAGTCTATGCCGTGTATGGCGCAGAGCCAGAAATCCAGGCCTATGCAATGGCTAAGTACTCCCGCTCCGCACTATCGATGAAGGAGTCGCTGAAGGAAATCAGCCAGCAGAAAGCAGAAAAGTTTCTTAACACTTTCTACTTCCAGTACGGGCACCGTTCGATTGCCGATTTGGCCCATATTGCACTCGCCGTCGAGAAGCTCTCGATTCTGGCAGCAATCGCGGTTGCTGACGAGCAGAGATGGGACGGGCAAGAGCGATCTACGCGCTATCAGGATTTTAAAAAGAGCGGTTACTACACTCCGGAGTTTGGAGAGGATCAGGACGCTGCTGCGCTGTACACGAAAACCATTTCCGATCTCTTCACTCAGTATGAGTCATTCTCTGAGAGGATGGCGCTGTACCTTGCCAGCATCGTGCCCAAACCTGAGGAGATGAAGCAGGATGCTTACGAACGGACGCTGCGGGCTCGCGCCTTCGATATCTCACGATACCTCTTGCCGCTCGCGACCAATACGTCGCTGGGCGAGATCGTCAACGCAAGGACGTTGGAAACCCAGGTCTCACATCTCCTTTCACATACACACAAGGAAGTACGCCATCTCGGAGAATTGCTGAAGCGAGCCGCAACTTCGCCCGCCTACAACGCCAGTGAGCCCGGATTGCGGAAAGTCGTCAACCAGATCCGCGCATTTTCACCCGAACTTGGGGCCGATATTGAACGAGAGTTATTGCGTGACGTTCGCGTTGCTCCAACATTGGTGAAATACGCGGATCCAAATCCATACGAGATTGAAAGCCGGCGGGAGTTGCGTGAAGCAGCACAGCAACTCATGAAGGGTCAGCGAGTGGATGCGGCCCCGCTGGTCGATTTGCAGGATGAAGACGACCTGGAAGTTGAACTAGCGACGACACTGCTCTACGAGCATTGTCACTATTCCTATCGCCAGATCCGGCAAATAATTGGTTCGGGAAGCGAGCAGAGGCGCCGGGAAATCATCGATATGGGATTGCATCATCGCGGCAAGCATGACGAGATGCTGCGCGCTTTCTGCG